>JBDTUE010000141.1:0-10948 GCA_040007895.1 Saprospiraceae bacterium
ACCGGATGTACTGCTTTCCGATTCGTTCCATCTGCTATCTGATGCCTGCAACTGGTTCCCGCTGCCACTATGATCGATGTAGAAGGAGCTTTACGTACCGCTGGAAATAATACCATCTCGCCGATCTTCATACTTAAGTCAAAATGTTCTTCTTCATAACCAAAACTTCCTGCCATACCACAACAGCCACTTGGAATTGTAGATACAGTATGTCCTGCAGGAAGACCTAAAACAAATGAAGTAAATTCTATATTGGATAATGCTTTTTGATGACAATGGCCATGGATAATTATATCTCTTGTAGTTTTATCAAACTGCTCACTGGTGATGATACCTTTTTTGATTTCATGATAAAGAAATTCTTCTATCGTAAATGTTTTTTCCGAAATCGTTTTGGCTTGTGCTTTTTCTGGACCTCTCAATAGTTTAGGGTATTCATCCCTGAAGCTCAGGATAGAAGACGGTTCAATGCCTACTAATACATGATCATTCATGAATGGAAATATATTGAGGACATTACGCCGGGCCAATTTTAATGCTTCTGGTAACATACCTTTTGAAAGCAGGGCTCGTCCACTGGAACCGTGTTCAATAAACCGAAGTGGATAACCCAATAAGTCAAGTAATTTTACTGTTTTAATAGCAAGCTCTACATCATATTGATTTGAAAATTCATCTATAAAAAAAACTATTTTCTGTTTATTGCCTTCGACCACTTGTCTATACGATGAAGTCCATGATCTGAAAGAAAATTTATTTAAGATGGGTAATTTCCGTTTTGCGTGAATACCCAATGTTTTCTTTACAAATGGTAAGCCCTGCACCCAATTACTCATAGAAGGAAACTTACCAGCCAGTCCATTGATCCGATCAATCTCTCCGAATAATCTTGATCGCAGCGATAAACCTTTCTTCATCCGGTATTGATGCATGAATTCCGATTTGAGTAAAGTCATATCTACATTGGATGGACATTCATTATGACATCCTTTGCAAGAGAGGCAGAGGTCAAGAATCTCTTTGACCTCTTCCATGTCCTTAATGGAACTTAAATCCTGGCGACTATAAAATTCCCTTAATGCATTCGCCCTGGCCCGGGTAGAATCTTTTTCATCTTTGGTCGCCATGAAACTGGGGCACATCGTACCACCCATACTAGCTTCCTTCCGACAATCAGCACTTCCGGAACACCTTGAAGCTGCATTATAAAAACCTCCAACGGAATCAAAATCAATGATCGTTTCTATTTCGTGAGTTTGTTTTTTTTCATGATCATGACGAATATCTTCATCTAACTTAAGGGCGTCTACTATTTTGCCGGGATTGAAGATATTTTCCGGATCCCAGGTATGTTTGATACGTTTTAATAATTCATAATTTTTTTGACCTAATACTAATGGAATCAATTCTCCGCGCAATCGTCCATCTCCATGTTCACCACTGAGGGAGCCACCAAACTTTTTTACCAGTTTGGCACTATCAATGCAAATTTCTCTGAATTGTTTTCTATCCTCTGGATCATGCATATTGAGTACGGGTCTCAAATGAAGTTCACCCGCACCGGCATGCGCATAATACAGCGGTTTTTGGCCATAACCATCCATTAGTTTGGTGAATTCTTTTATATACTCTTGCAAGTCTTCCAGTGCTACAGCAGTGTCTTCTATACATTCAATAGCTTTTTTATCACCTTCCATATTGGCGAGCAATCCCAGTCCTGCTCTTCGCAAATCCCATACTTTTCTAATTTCTGAAGACGGAATCATTGGATAGGCATATCCTAAGTTTTTCGCCCGCAGATCATCCTCGACAGCTTTAATCTTTGATAATGCAGTCTGTTCATCATCGTTTCGGAACTCTACCATTAATATAGCCGCAGGATCACCATCAACGAAAAACTTATATTGTTTATATACTTCGTGACCATCCGTACATTTTAAGATTACCCTATCCATAAGTTCACAAGTATAGGGTGCATGTTTCATAATGGTGATCACTGCCGTCATGCATTCATCTATACTGGTAAAGTGTGGACAAATCATAGCTGAAATTTTGCCCGGTGGATCCACTAACCTAAGTTTGATCTCAGTCGTAATGGCAAGAGTTCCTTCTGACCCACAAATCAATTTTGTCAAATCAAATGTATTATTGTCCATCCCATCCAGGACAAGATCCACAGCATACCCTGTATTCCTTCGATGAATGATTTTCTTAGGAAATTCCTGATTTATTTCATCGCGTATATCTGGCGTGGTCAATTCGTCCATCAAATGCGTGGTGATCCGTTGCATGAGAGGGTTTAAAGCAGGAAGTTTATTAAGGTCGAATGCTTTTATAGTTGTTTCTGAACCATCGCTCAGGATTACATCTACCTCAAGGACATAGTCACGGGTAGTACCATATACAATAGAATTTGCACCGCATGAATTATTACCCACCATTCCACCGATCATTGCTCTATTTGCAGTTGCTGTCTCAGGTGGAAAAAATAAATGGTCGTTTGCCAATACCTGGTTTAATTTGTCTCTCACTACACCAGGTTGAACTCTTACCCATTTTTCAGCTTTATTAACTTCCAGGATATTATTCATATATCTGGACGTATCCAATATGATCCCATCTCCGACACATTGTCCGGACAATGACGTGCCAGCCGTCCTTGGAATTATACTTGTCTTATGTTTTAAGGCAAAGGCGACTACTTTTTTGATATCCTCTGCATTTTTGGGATGAATTACCGCTTCAGGTATCATCCGGTATACAGAAGCGTCTGTTGCGTAGATTGCCTTATGCAGATCATCCCAGTAAACATCTCCCTTTAGTTCCGATTTAAGAATATGTAAATCATGTTCAGTCAGCATAAGTCGATTTATTGTGCAAGGTAAAATTACCTTTTAGGCCATAACATTTATAATATTCATAGCTTTGTTTTTAAGCTAAACTTTTAGGTTGTATGACAAGATCAAAAAATATATTTATTGCCGGTGCGGGAGGAATAGGTAGGGCTGTCGCGTTAATGCTTACGGATCATTATCAGGATGAACTTGGAATCACAATTGGTGATGTCAATTTCGAAGCAGCAGAACAAGCCCTCAAATGGATAAGATCAGGTTCAGATGGTGCAGGCGATCGTGTTCAGATCATTCCCATGACCAAGAAGGGCTCATCTGAAGAACTGGATGCTATATTAAGGTCATGTGATATTATATTGGATTGCCTTCCGGGCACACAGGCTCCGAGGATTGCCGGACTAGCCAAAGAATTTCAAACGCATTATGTCAACCTGACTGAATATGTAAAAGAGACGGACGAAATCATTGCATTGGCACAAGGTGCAACGACCGCATTTGTATTACAGACGGGATTGGCACCCGGATTTATTAATGTATTAGCGCATCGGTTATACATTGATCTTTTTAATGATTTTCCTGTGGAGAAAGTAGATAATGTGATCATGAGGGTCGGGGCATTGCCATTAAATTGCAAAAGCCCGCATTATTATGGTTTTACCTGGAGTCCTGTAGGTGTTGCCACAGAATATCTCGAAGATTGTATAGTTATTCGCAATTATCAAAAGACAGTAGTACCTGCTTTGTCGGCGCGCGAAGAATTAATCATTGATGGATTTCAATTTGAAGCAGATCTTACTTCCGGTGGTGCTGCTGATTTACCTGATTATTTCCAGGATAAACTAGCTGAATTGGATTATAAAACCCTTCGGTATCCGGGGCATTATGATTGGGTAAAAATATCTGCCTCCACGATTCCTCAAAACAGAAATAAAATAGAAGAACTTCAACGCATCATGCTTGAAAACATACCGATGGTGGAAGAAGACTTTGTATTGATTTATTCTGCAGCACAAGGCCGCGATAAAAACAATACACTTTGGTTAAACGAAAAATCATATTGGATCAACCAGGTACAATGGGGGAAAGTAAAACTAAAAGCAATCCAGGCTACAACGGCAGCGCCCATGGCTGAAATAGTTCGGTTATTATTTGAAGAAAACTGGAAAGGAGTAATCAACCAAAGTCAGATAGATCCGCATAAATTTATGAGTGGACCATTTGTGAGAAGAGTGTATGGAACCTAATGAGTTCTATCCATTGAAGATTACAAATGAAGTCAATTCTTAGCAGCGAAAATGCATAATAATATTTTAATAATCTGTTAAAGCCATACTTCTTATTATTTCTAATATTAGATTTGCGCAGGTTATGAAATTAATATTCTCCTATCTTGGTAAAGTGCTGGCAATATTTTTTCTTACGTTGCCATTTTCCTTTCGAGCTCAGAGCATTCCTGGTTTCCTGGTAAATCAGCAGGAAAGTGTTTCAACTAGTCATCAATCAAATCGTGGCAATTTATTTGATGATTATCTGATAGATGTCTCCGTGGACGATGATGATATTACGGATCAAGATCACGATGATTTTTCTATCGCGCAATCAGTTTTCACTGACATTACCTTTGTGATTCATGCTTGCTCTTATTATTACTTCGATCAGGTCCGGGCTTCTAAGTTTTTCATTCATCTTCGCCCGCTTCTTTTTATTCTGCTCTGTGTGTTCAGAATTTAATATTACATTCTTTAACGTGTCTTAGGGGATAATCTCCTCGCCAGGAACCTGCTTCAATGCTGCATGGGTTTCATTCATTTAATTTTTATTTCCTGTATTTTTTTTGCTTTGAGCTATTAAGATCCAATGGTTCAGAAAAAGCCAAAATAGAATTCAAAATTGTTTTGACCAGGAGAATTAATAATGTTTCTAAAAATTTTAAACGCTATGAATAAATCATTACTGTTATTAGGCTTATTTGCTTTTTTATGTTTTACTGCTTGTGTTTCAAAACAAGAAGTAGAAAAAACGGAGATTGGAAAACTGACCATCACGAGTCCCGCGTTAATGGACACTTCTTTCACCAAAGATTATGTAGCTGAAATACAAGCTATTCAAAACATTGAGGTGCGTGCTAAAGTCAAAGGTTATATTGATGCTATTAGTGTCGATGAAGGTCAGCATGTCAATGCAGGACAAACTCTTTTTACCATTCGCCCTGTCGAGTTTGAAGCGGAATTATTAAAAGCCAAAACAAAATGTAAGACTTCGGAACTGGAAATGCTGAATGTAAAGACACTGGCTGAAAAAAATATAGTTTCTCAAACTGAACTTGCCTTAGCCAATGCAAAATTGGATGAAGCAAAAGCAGAAGAAGCATTAGCAGAATTGTATGTTTCCTATACTAAAATAAAAGCACCCTTTGAAGGAACTGTAGACCGGCTTAAATTTAAAGTGGGCAGCCTGATTGATGAAGGAACTTTATTGACTTCGCTCTCTAATAATAAGGAGATCTATACGTATTTTAATGTATCAGAACCCGAATACCTGGATTATAAATCGCGTTTTAAAAGCGGAGATAAAAATACAGCAACCCTTTTATTAGCCAATAATACACCGCATAAATACAAAGGCGTCATAGAAACGATTGAAGGGGAGTTTGATAAAAATACAGGTAGCATTGCCTTCAGAGCTAAGTTTCCAAATCCGGAATTATTACTTAAACATGGTGAAACCGGTAAAGTACAATTGATCAATAGTATCAAGGACGCTTTGATCATTCCTCAAAAAGCAACGTTTGAAGTGCAGGACAAAATCTATGTTTATGTGGTAGATGAAAATAATACGGTTCATACAAGAAACATTTTGATCAAACAGAAAATACCTAATCTATACATTATAGAATCAGGGGTTACCGTAAATGATAAAATCCTTTTGGAAGGAATTCAATTCGTAAAGGATGATGATAAAATTCAACCTGTTTTTGTTGAGGCAAAACAGGTCATTGATCGATTAAAATAAACACCGGGTACTTACCCCAAACAATACCTTTTTTATGTTTAATAAATTTATACAGAGACCTGTATTATCTATTGTTATTTCTATAATTATTACACTACTTGGTGGATTGGCGATTGTTCAATTACCCGTGACACAGTTTCCAGCTATCTCTCCTCCTAAAGTAAATATCTCTGCAGAATATCCCGGCGCCAACGGAGAATTGATGATCAAAGCAGTCGTGATTCCACTGGAACGTGCTATCAACGGTGTCCCCGGCATGAAGTACATCGCATCGGATGCCGGCAACGATGGTGTATGTTCTATACAAGTTGTGTTTGAATTAGGTACAGATCCAAATATTGCTTCTGTCAATGTTCAGAATCGTGTCGCTGCTGTGATTAATAAACTTCCTCCATTGGTTGTACGTGAAGGAGTAAAGATTACGAGAGAGGAATCTAATATGCTCATGTACATCAACCTCTATAGTAAGGATACCACGATGGACGTAAATTTTCTCTATAATTTTGCAGATATCAATATCCTTGCAGATTTAAAGAGAATAGATGGCGTTGGATTTGCAGATATTTTAGGAGACAGAGAGTATGCAATGAGAATTTGGTTGAAACCGGATAGAATGTTGGCTTATTCTATTTCCTCAGATGAAGTTTTAAAAGCACTTGATGAACAAAATTTAGAAGCCGCTCCGGGTAAAACAGGGGAGAGTTCAGGGAAAAAAGCCCAAACCTTTGAATATGTTTTAAAATACCCCGGACGATACAGTACGAAAGAAGGTTATGAAAATATTGTATTGAGATCAAGTCCTGATGGACAAATCCTTCGCATAAAAGATATCGCCGACGTGGAATTTGGAAGTACGTATTATGATTTGTATTCCAAATTGAATGGTAAGCCTGCTGCTTCTATCATGATTAAACAATCTTATGGAAGTAATGCCAGCGCAGTTATAGCCAATATTAAAAAGAGGATGGCAGAAATTAAAGAAACAACTTTTCCTAAAGGGATCGATTATGAAATCAGTTATGATGTTTCTAAATTTTTGGATGCATCTATAGAAAAAGTCATTCATACTCTGATTGAAGCTTTTTTATTGGTGAGCCTTGTAGTATTTATATTCCTGGGAGAATGGCGATCTACATTAATACCTGCTATTGCAGTACCAGTATCATTAATAGGTACTTTCTTCTTCATGCAATTTTTTGGAATTACACTCAATTTGATCACGCTTTTTGCATTAGTACTTGCCATTGGAATTGTAGTTGATAATGCTATTGTAGTCGTGGAAGCAGTACATGCGAAAATGGAAGAACACAATCTCGGTCCTAAAGAAGCTACTGAATTAGCTTTGTCTGAAATCAGCGGAGCCATTATCGCCATTACGTTGGTCATGGCCGCAGTATTTATTCCGGTAGCATTTATGTCTGGACCTGTAGGTATTTTTTATCGCCAATTTTCTGTGACGATGGCAACATCCATTATTTTATCCGGGTTGATAGCATTGACTTTAACTCCCGCCTTATGTGCAGTCTTACTTAAAAATACACATGGCAAAGCAAAAAGAAAAAACTTGCTCAATCGTTTTTTGGATGGATTTAATAATGGGTTCAATAGGGTATTAGGCAGGTATAAATCAACATTGACTGTATTAATCAACCGGAGAATGGTCACTGTGGTGACTTTAATTCTTTTCTGTTTAGGGACCTGGAAATTAAGTCAACTCACACCTTCAGGCTTTATACCCAATGAAGATCAGGGAGTTTTTTATGCCATCATTCTTACACCGGCAGGATCTACATTGGAAAGAACGGATGCGGTTTTGTCGCAAATTCAGAAAGTGGCTAATGGTATGGAAGATGTGCAATCGGTTTCTACCATTGCCGGATTTGAAATCCTTACCGAAGGAACAGAAGCATGTTCAGGCACATGCCTTATAAATCTGAAGACATGGACCAATAGGAAGCATAAAGTCGAAGAGGTCATGAAAGAACTCGAAGAAAAAACTAAAGATATCAAAGGAGCTACGATTGAATTCTTTCCCCCGCCCGCCGTACCGGGATACGGGGCTGCCGGTGGATTTGAATTACGACTACTGGATAAAACAGGAAGTGGTGATTATAAATTAATGGAGCAAGTGAGTAAGGATTTTACTTTGGAATTAAATAAGCGGAAAGAATTATCTTCTGTATTCACTTTTTATAATGCAAGTTTCCCTCAGTATTTATTGCATGTAGACAATGATAAAGCACAACAAAAAGGAGTTTCTATTGAAAATGCAATGGACAATCTTTCTACGTTGATAGGAAGTAATTATGCAAGCAGTTTTATAAAATTTGATCATCAATACAAAGTAATGGTTCAGGCTTTGCCACAGTACAGGGCACTTCCTCAGGATGTTTTGAAATTGTATGTAAAAAATGACCGTGGAGAGATGGTGCCCTATGCTGACTTTATGAGTGTAGATAAAGTATACGGGCTGGAAGAAATCACAAGGCATAATATGTACAATTCCTCTGAAGTGAGTGGGGGAGCAGCTCCTGGTTATAGTAGTGGTGCAGCTATTGATGCCATTACCGATGTAGCCAAAACTAAATTGCCGAGAGGATTTGGAATCGACTGGGCTGGTATATCAAAGGATGAAGTAGGAAGAGGAAATCAGGCGATTTATATTTTTCTTATTTGCCTGGCGTTCGTATATCTTTTGCTTGCTGCGCAATATGAAAGTTTTGTATTGCCATTTCCTATTCTTCTTTCATTGCCTACCGGGATATTCGGTGCATTCTTCTTTCTGAAAGCTATGGGCCTTGAAAATAATATTTATGCTCAGGTTGCAATGGTCATGCTTATCGGATTATTGGGAAAGAATGCAGTATTAATTGTCGAGTTCGCTGTTCAAAAACATCGGGCGGGTTCTACAGTGTTTCAGGCAGCGATTGATGGGGCCGCTGTTCGTCTTCGTCCAATCCTGATGACTTCTTTTGCATTTATAGCAGGATTAATACCCTTAGTATTTGCGACCGGACCTGGCGCCATTGGTAATAGAACGATTGGAGCAGCGGCAGCAGGAGGAATGTTGTTTGGAACTCTGTTCGGTGTACTAATTATTCCCGGCTTGTATTACATATTTGGACGTATCTCTGAACGGCATTTACTGGTTCCTAATGAAGAAGAAAATCCTGTCACTGAAGAAATTTGAATACAATGAAAAGAATCAAACATATTAGTTATATAGGAATCATTGCTATCTACATCGTGCACACTGGGTGCAAAGTGCCCGGTATCATACAGACTGGTGATGTAAATCGTGCACCTGTTGCATACACTAATTCAACCGATACTAGTAATTCTGCGGCCATTAACTGGAAAGAGTTTTTTAATGACAAAAACCTCGTAGCATTGATTGATACTGCTCTCCATAATAACCTGGATGTATTGATGACTATGCAGGAGATAGAAATTGCAAAAAACAATATTCTAATGAGGGAAGGACTTTTACATCCCAGAGTAAGTGCTGGAGGAGGATTGGGAATAGATAAGGTTGGAAGATATACATCGACTGGTGCAGGTGATGCTTCCACGGAAATCACACCGGGCAAAATAGTACCTGAACATCTTACAGATATTTCTCTTGGTTTCCAGGCAAGTTGGGAAGCTGATATATGGGGCAAACTTCGAAATGCTAAGAAGGCAGCGTTTGTAAAATATCTCGCTACTACTGAAGGTAAAAACTTTGTAGTGACCAATCTGGTTGCCGAAATCGCAAACAG
The DNA here is from genome assembly GCA_040007895.1 of Saprospiraceae bacterium. GTDB lineage: Bacteria > Bacteroidota > Bacteroidia > Chitinophagales > Saprospiraceae > JADJLQ01. The sequence goes on from JBDTUE010000141.1 coordinate 9,626, forward strand.
TTATTATGAGTTGCTTTCATTAGATAATAAATTGGAGATCATCCGTCAGACCATTCAATTACAACAAAATCAACTGGAGATCGTAAAGATTCAGAAGCAAGCCTCCATGGTTACAGAACTGGCATTAAAACAGTTTGAAGCCCAGGTATACAAAGCACAAGCCTTGGAATATGAAGTGTTACAGCAAATCACGGAAGTTGAGAATAGAATCAATTTTTTGCTTAGCCGGTACCCACAAAAAATTTCGAGAGATACAGCATCATTAACTACTCTGATTCCAAATAGAATGAATGCCGGTATTCCATCTCAGTTATTGAAAAACAGACCGGACATAAAACAAGCTGAGTTGGAATTGCAGGTAGCAAAATTAGATGTAAAGACAGCGCAACTTGAATTTTATCCATCACTGGATATTACCAGTACATTGGGTATTCAGGCATTTAAACCGGGGTATTTATTCCGGATGCCTGAATCATTGGTTTATTCTTTACTCGGAGATTTGGCAGGACCTGTTGTGAACCGCAGAGGCATCATGGCAGAATTCAAAACGGCGAATGCTTTGCAGATCTCAGCAATGTATAATTATCAAAAATCAATTTTGACTGGATTTGTTGAGGTCTCTACTGAGCTGTCGAATATCAGTAATATCGAAAAAGTGTATGCCCTCAAATCAAAAGAAGCTGATGTACTTTTATCTTCGGTAGATATTTCCAATGATTTATTTAAATCAGCAAGAGCTAACTATTTGGAAGTACTGACTGCTCAGCGGGATGCCTTGTCTACTAAATTGGAATTGGTGGATGTAAAGGAAAGGCAATTTAATGCTGTAATCAATCTTTATAAATCATTAGGGGGAGGATGGAGGTAATTAGGTTATGTGCATCGATCCCGACTTCTGTCGGGATTCGATGGGTTTCTATGAATATTTCCATGATCGGGTTAACGAATAAATTCGAAAATGGATTTTAATACCTTTCTAAATTCCGACCAAATAAATTTGGTCGCACATAACCTCCCATTTGTGCATCGATCACGTCCGATCAATATGGGTTAAGATGTTCATACATTCAACTGCTAAGTATAAAAAATAAAGGATCATCACGCGTCTATCCTGATGATCCTTTATAATCTTTACCTGGTTTTGTATTTAATCATGAGCCTTTACAGGCCCTTCAATAATCTCCGGCTTTTGCGTAATCAGCGCAGCCAAATGTTCTTTTACAAAATCTGCTGCCAATTCTATAGACTCATCTGCTCCTTCTTTATCTCTGAATACTCCGAAGGAAGCACCTTCTCCAGCTCCCGTATCCAGCCAATAATATC
>JBDTUE010000142.1:0-10914 GCA_040007895.1 Saprospiraceae bacterium
CTCTTGTTTATTGTTGTCAAACTTCAACAACTTCTTCCGTATCAAATCCAAATCTCCTATCGATGGTATTGTTTGTAAATAACTGATTATTTCAGAAGCCTTCATCCCATATAGCACGATTCTGGCCGCTCCCTTATTACGATCATGTGGCAGGGAAAGCCCGAGGATATAAGCGGGTTCAGGCAATTCATTTATCAGATGATCATATAGTGATTCCTCAGGGTTTTCATTTACATCGATTTGAAAAAATTGCCGCAATAAGACAGCATTAAATTCCTGGCCCAGATTTATTTTATGAAGTACAATATAAGCCCATGGCATTGCGGTCTTTCCCAATGAAAGGTCATAATTCAACCAAATTCCGCGGACACATTCATTCAAAAAATGATTTCCATTTAAAATCGATTTCAATTGCCTTTGGTCTTCCGGGATCCATTGATCTATATGGTCCTTTAGTACTTCTTTTTCAAATCCCAGGGCTATGTCTACTTCATTCGCGCCTAAAGACAAGTTGCATTCAATAGATGCTATAGAGAAAGATTTAAATGGTGGAAGAGCATGTATAATGTTGCATTGATTTTCTTCATTCACTAATGCAATAGGAAATGAAGAATGAATACGTTCAAAACAAGATCTGAAATCCACAATATTTTTTATCCGGGAATAGGAAACTACCTGGGGACTATTTCATCAGGATAAGCCTACTGATTGGAGTCTCTTCGTTTATTGATTTCATCCCTGATCTTAGCAGCCTTTTCATAGTCTTCTTCTGCTAAAACTTCTTCGAGCATTTTACTTAATGCTTCTACAGAATATTGATTGAATGAGTTCCCGGATCTGTCCCGTTTAGGACTGGTAGCTGCGGGCACTTGTTTTTCTTCTGCCTCTTCCAGGATGACACCGGCAGATTCGAGAATAAAATCAAAAGTATAAATAGGACAATTAGCCCTGACGGCCATGGCAATGGCATCTGATGTGCGGGAATCAATTTCTACTGACTCGCCATTGCGTATGCAGACCAGTCGGGCATAAAATATTCCGTCCAGCAAATTATTGATGACTACCTCTTTGATTTCTATATCAAACGTGTCCATCGCATTCTTAAATAAATCGTGTGTCAGCGGGCGGTTAGGGTTCATTTTCTCCATAGCCACCGCGATAGCCTGAGCTTCAAAACTTCCTATCACGATCGGCAGTTTCCGTGTTCCTTCCATTTCACCTAATACCACTGCATAATTATGTGACTGAGATATACTATGCGAAAGGGTTACTATTTCGAGTTCTATTTTTTTCATTTATCCAACTACAAATATGCGGAAAAATTACAACTATATCGCTCTTCAACTTTCATAACCGGCTTAAGTGTTGGAATGCTTAAATTTCTTAACAGCTTCCGTAAGCCTTGGAACTATTTCAAACAAATCACCACAAACACCATAATCTGCGGCTTTAAAAAATGGCGCTTCCGGGTCTTTATTAATGACAACAATCACTTTCGAATTGTTTACACCCGCTAAATGTTGTATTGCACCAGAAATACCTATAGCGATATAAAGGTTGGGCTTGATTGCAATTCCCGTCTGACCAACATGTTCATAATGGGGTCGCCAGTGAGAGTCTGCTACGGGTCTTGAACAGGCTGTAGTGGCACCCAGCGCTTCTGCAAGATCTTCGATAATACCCCAATTTGAAGGGTCTTTCATCCCTCTGCCCCCTGATACCACTAATTCAGCTTCCGGCAAAGGGGTACGTCCCGTGACTATTTTTGATTCCACTACTTTAACGGTTTCACCCCCTTTGACTTCAATGGTTTCAACGGCCACTTCATTACCAGAAGTTTTTAATTGACTTGCATTCGGAGAAAGACTGAGGACGATGCATGGTCCGGATACTTTAATGGCAGCTGTTGCTTTGCCGGCAAATACCGATCGGGAGACTACGACACTCTCTGACTCTATATTGGTTGGCAGTTTTTGTACTCCGGTCACACATCCGGATTTCATTTTTATGGATAGTCTGCCTGTAATTCCTCTTGCGGTACTATTATAAGGCATGACTATCATTCCAACACTATTTATTGAGGCGAGTTCTGCCAATTGGTTAGTCAATGCCTGTGTATCAGCAGGTGAAATAGGTTTATTGAACTGCAATACCCGATCCGCACCATATATGCCTAATGATCCTGCTTTCGAAGTCTCCCCATTGACTATGACAATGCATGAAGCTCCCGTTGATAGAGCTACTTCCTTACCATAACTCACAGCTTGTAAGCCTGATTTTTTAAATTCCCCGTTAAAGGATTCTATTGCTACTAAAATATTTTTCATTCTGTTTAACTTGAATTAGGCTTTAAATAACTTTATCATGTTCATGAAGCATACGTACTAATTCATCCATGTGATCTGCATCGATCATTTTTACTCCCTTTTTAGCTGGAGGAAGTGAATAAGATAAAATCGACGTATTGGATGCCATTGGTAGAGGTTCAACTATTACCAGTGGTTTTGATTTTGCCATCATGATACCTTTCATATTGGCGATCCGTTGTTCTGCCATACCCTTTGAAGCGCTAATGACAACCGGTAATTTTATTTCCAATACTTCCACTCCACCTTCAATATCACGATTACAGATGGCTAATCCATTTTGAATGTCCAATTGACTTGCAAATGCCACATAAGGCAGGGTAAGTAATTCGGAGATCATTGATCCCACTTCTCCGGATTGGTAATCAATAGTTTCCTTACCTGACAAGATCAGTTCATAATTCTGAGATCCTGCATAGTGAGCGATTTGATGTGCCGTTTCATAGGATGAAGAGGGTGTAGAGTTTACCCTTACCGCATCATCTGCTCCAATGGCTAGTGCTTTCCGGATCATAGGCTCATTTTGTACAGGCCCTACATGAATAACAGTTACTGTTCCACCCAGTTTTTCTTTTAATTCCAATGCTTTTACCAAAGCATACCATTCATCATAGGGATTGAGGATGAATTGAATGCCATCCGTGTTAAACTCAGAATCATTATTCTTAAACGAGATTTTACTGGTCGTATCCGGGGTAGCGGAAATACATACAAGAATTTTCATGGGACAAAATTAGGTAAAACCTTTGCTATATGATGAGAATATGAGCAATACTTCTTGCAGATGGTTTAGAGAACTGTACGTCTGAATCTGTTTTATTATCTTAACGTGTTCGTAAAGTTTAAACTTGAATTTATGGAAACAGACCGAAAAAAGAAAATATTGGATTTGTTACAACATGACCCAAATTCTTCTTTTTTATTATTTGCCCTCGCCAAAGAGCATGAAGCTGATCATGAGACTGCGGAAGCTATCAACACCTATGAAAAATTAATATTCTCTGATCCTTCTTATACAGGGGCTTATTATCACCTTGGAAAACAATATGAACTGAGACTTGAAATTAAAGACGCTATCGAAGTATACGAGAAAGGAATAGCCATTTGTCTGCAACAAAAATCAATGCATGATGCAAATGAACTCAGAGGTGCCCTGGAGCTGCTTAAGATGGAGGATCCTGACCGCGTCTGAACGGATTATTTTATGATTCATTTAATATCCTTAGACCTTTAACCACTCTTAAGATCGGTTAAAATCCCTTAATTTGCGTTATATTTTTCTCCTATGAAGTCTATAATCAGCATTCTTTTGAGCGCATTGGTGAGTTCTGTACTTACCATTTATATTTATAGCAAATATTTTCCCCAGAAAATATTGGTTCGGGAGCCTAAGGCAATATTTTCGGATCTTAAGTCCTCCGATCCGATCAATCCTCCGGTCATTGATATTTATACCGGTAAAAACGTAAAATCTGAAAGTAATTTCTATGTTGGCATGCCTAATTTCAGAGAAGCCGCCAAATCATCCACACCATCTGTAGTATATATCAAATCCACCGAAATCAGCACCAATCGATATGGCCTCGAATATCTTGACAATAGTTCAGGATCAGGAGTCATCGTGTCAGCCGATGGGTATATCGTGACTAATCACCATGTCATTGAAACCGGAAATGCAAACCTATCTTCCAATATAGAAATCACACTGAATACAAAAGAAAAATACCAGGCCAAAATCATAGGAGATGATCCCAGTACTGATATCGCTCTTTTAAAAATAGATGCGACCAATTTGCCCCATCTCGAATTTGGAAATTCTGATGGAGTAGAAGTTGGAGATTGGGTACTCGCTATTGGCAACCCTGACAAATTAAGATCAACCGTGACTTGTGGTATCGTCAGTGCAAAAGGTAGAAATATAAACATACTGGGTGACAGGGAGTTGGCGATAGAATCATTTATCCAAACTGATGCAGTAGTCAATCCGGGCAATAGTGGCGGAGCATTGGTCAATGGTGATGGATCACTCATTGGCATTAATACTGCTATTCTTACCCATACGGGCAATTATGAAGGTTATTCATTTGCTATACCTTCCAATTTAGTTAAAAAAGTCATTGAAGATTTAAAACAATACGGCAAGTCTCAACGGGCATTTCTTGGAATTACTTTAAATGATGATATAGACAATCAAATCGTACAAGATCTCAAATTGCCTAATCATGCCGGTGTATTGGTGGAGAAAGTACTTGAAAGCTCTGCTGCAGAAGATGGTGGCATTTCTGCAGGAGACGTCATACTCAAAATAGACCAGGTAACTATTTCTTCCAATAACGATCTGCATGAAAAAATCGGAAGTAAACGACCCGGTGATGAAATCGGTATTACTTTTTACAGGAATGGCCAGACCTTACAAACCCTGGTAAAACTAAAAGACATCAATAATAAGGCATCTATTGAAGTGACCAATGTACACTCTGAAAAAATACTTACGGACCATGGGTTCGAAATCAGGGATCTCAATCCTTATGAAAAAAACCGCTTTAAAATCAACGGTGTACGTGTTGTAGGTATTTATAAAGGCTCCATTGTAGACCAGTGCAATATGCAGACGGGATATATCATCACTCAATTCAATGGTCAAATGATCAAAGATGCATCTGACTTCATCAGCAAGATACGTTCCAGTTCAGGTGTAATCGACCTCACAGGCTTCTATGATTTTGACCGCACCCAATCCATCTATCCCTATAAATTCAAAAAAGTGTCTTAAGCAGAATTTATTACTTTTGATTTAAGCCAGATACATGGCTGAATACTTTTAGCTTATACGTCTATTATGCAGGACTCATTGATCAATTCTCAAAATGAAGATGCTTACAAATTATTAGTCACCAAACTTGATCGCAAACTCCAGGAGATTTATCAGGGTGGCGGCAGCAAAAAAATTGAAAAGCTTCATGCCGAAGGCAAGCTGAGTGCCCGGGAAAGAATTTCTCTTCTGGTAGATGATGAAAAAGGATTTTTTGAATTCGGAGCGTTTGCTGCTTATGGAATGTACGAAGAGGAAGGCGGATGTCCGGCTGCCGGCGTAGTCTGTGGAATAGGGAAAATACATGGACGGACCTGTGTCATTGTAGCGAATGATGCATCAGTGAAAGCAGGTGCCTGGTTTCCTATGGCGGCAAAAAAAAATCTACGCGCTCAGGAGATTGCAATGGAAAACCGTCTACCAATTATTTATCTGGTAGACAGCGCGGGAGTTTATCTCCCCTTGCAGGATGAAATATTTCCCGATAAAGAACATTTTGGTAGAATATTCAGGAATAACGCTCGTATGTCGGGTATGGGCATTCCACAAATAGCTGCTGTCATGGGTGCTTGTGTTGCCGGGGGAGCTTACCTGCCTATCATGTCCGATGAATCCTTGATCGTAGATAAGACAGGCAGCATTTTCCTTGCAGGACCATATTTAGTAAAAGCGGCCATTGGCGAAAACGTAGATAAAGAAACTCTTGGCGGAGCGACTACACACACTGAGATTTCAGGCATCATCGATCATAAGATGCCGGATGATACAAGTTGCCTGTTCCGGATCAGAGAATTGATAAAAGGCCTTGGGACAGGTCCATCAGCAGGATTTGATCGTGTAGTTCCGGCTTTACCAAAAGTAAACCCTGGGGATATCTATGGCATTTTCCCTCATCAATCAAGCAAGCCATATGCAGTAAGAGACATCCTGGATTGCATAGTAGATCAGGACTCTATGGTACCCTATAAAGAAGAATATGGCAAAACCATATTCTGTACTTATGCCCGTATTGACGGCTGGAGTGTCGGTATCGTTGCAAACAATAGAGAAGTAGTGAAGACCGGAAAAGGTGAAATGCAATTTGGAGGTGTGATCTATTCAGATAGCGCAGATAAGGCCACGAGATTTATACTGAATTGCAATCAGAAAAAAATCCCACTGGTATTCATTCAGGACGTCACGGGATTCATGGTGGGGTCACGATCCGAACATGGAGGTATTATTAAAGATGGGGCAAAAATGGTCAATGCAGTCGCCAATTCGACAGTACCAAAATTTACAATAATCGTTGGAAATTCCTACGGGGCAGGTAACTATGCTATGTGTGGAAAAGCATACGATCCAAGACTAATCGTTGCCTGGCCTACATCGCGTATCGCAGTAATGGGAGGACATCAGGCAGCACGGGTACTTACAGATATTCAGCTCAATAATTTAAAAGGAAAAGGGCAAGCTCCGGATGTGGAGGCTGAAAAAATGCTATATGATAAAATAAAAAAGAAATACGACGAGCAGGAATCACCGTATTATGCTGCAGCCAGGCTTTGGGTAGACAGTATCATTAAACCTTCTGAAACACGGTCATTTGTTTCTATGGGAATTGAAATGGCTAATCATGCCCCTGTGGTTCCGTTCAATGTAGGTGTGATCCAGGTCTGATCAATCATCATCGGGATGAGTAAAATCCAGCATCCGAACATTTTTGCTTTGATCTTAATCAGGTATTTTTTGAAAAAGGAATATTGACCTGTAAAAATGCTTATGGTTAATACACAAACCGGCCATAATAAACAAATAAGAACTATATAACTAGCCACCCAGATAATGCCTTCAGGCATATTAAAAAGAGCCAGGAGCTTACGTCCAAGCCATCCGCACATACTGCCTCCGAGAGCAAAGGTCAGGAGAATAATAAAAAGGTCTTTGCCGGACACATTCCACCTTGCTTTTAATTTGTCAAACATGACGTAAATATAATTACGAGTGATGAATAGTTCGAATGACGATTTGACAATTGACAATTGACAATTTGATGATTTTATCCGAAACCTATATCCGAAATAACTTGACGATTGAAGCACTTCGAAATCGTCAATCGTCAAATCGTCAATCGTCAATCGTACGTCGTACATCGTACATCGTCATTCCTTTTCTCTACTTTTGCGCGCTGATGCAATTAATAGCTAAAACTTTTTTTGGACTGGAGCCTGTTCTCGAAGCTGAACTTCTAAAACTTGGAGCCAAAAACACTAAGAGGCTAACCCGTGGTGTAGAATTTGAGGGAGACCAGGGATTCATGTATAAAGCCAATCTTTGTTTACGAACCGCTCTGGAAATATTGATGCCTGTCCATTCATTCAAATTTGAAAACCAGGCACAATATTATACTAAAATCTATGAATTTGACTGGAGCAAATACCTTGATTTTACTAAGACATTTGCCATCAACTTTAGTGTTTATTCAAAAATTTTTACGCATTCACAATATGCCTCCCTGGTATGCAAAGATGCTATTGTCGATCATTTAAGAAAATTACATCAGAAGCGTCCCAGTGTCGATGCTAATGATCCTGATGTCCGTATCGATCTGCATATCAACGAAAATCAATGCAATATTTCTTTAGATAGTTCATGGCCTTCCTTATTTAAGCGGGGGTATCGAAAAAGTTCGTTTGATTCACCTATTAATGAAGTGCTGGCAGCAGGACTTATCGATTTGAGCGGATGGAATGGTACGAAAGATTTTTATGATCCATTTTGTGGATCTGGTACATTTTCAACGGAAGCCTATATTAAAGCATCGGGGATTCATGCACAACACTGGAGGAATGAATATGGATTCCAACGTTGGTTTGATTATGACGATAGTTTATATCAAAAAATATTGAAAAAAGTCTCCAAACCGATTGTAGAAATTGATGCCAATATTTTTGCATCCGACTTAGAATTGTATTCCATGGATGCTTGCAAGATAAATTGGAAAGCAGCCAAGATAAGCCGGAGAATTACTGCAAAACAAGGAGATTTTTTTACTTCAAAACCACAAGGTAAAACAGGATGCATCCTTATGAATCCTCCTTATGACAAAAGAATTTATCTTGAAGATACGACCCGATTTTACAGGGATATCGGAAGGAAACTACACGACGACTACCAGGGATTCCAGGCATGGATTATTTCACCGTATACTGATTTAATAGAAAAAGTGAACTTAAGAAAAATCAAAAGTTATAAAGTATACAACGGAGCAATTGAATGTAAGTTTATAGGATTTGAATGCTAATAAAGGAAGAAATGATTCAATGAAACATTTGCTTTGTCACCAGCAATCCTTCTACCAACTTCAATCAATCTTGGATCCGCTTAACCGGCTGAAATGAACCTGGAAACCAGCCCCTATTGTGAATATTCCTTTATTAGCGCCAATTTTGTCATAATGTGATCCGATATCAATGGATATACTTTCGTTTAAAAATAATGCATATCCTCCTCCCAGATTAAAACCAGTATCAAAACTAGAACCTTTACCTCCGCCAATATTTAGTCCCGCAGTTATATATAACCTTCCCCGGTCATCTCCATAAAAATAATACCTGCCAAAAGGTCCCACACTAAAATAAGAACCACTTTTAGCACCTAAAAAATTAACTGCAGCTCCTCCAGCCAAATTTCTCAACAGGAAATAACCCACGGATGGGGTAATAGAAACTAAACCTACCCCACTCGATCGTATATAACTGGCATTACCACCAAGCAGCCAGGTACCTTTCTCCGTCTGGGCTGACATTCCTTTTACAAAAAGCAATACAAAAAGAATGGAGTAAAAAATTTTATTCATGCTAAGAGATTAATTAAATAAAGCTTAAAGTTAAATAAATTAAATTTGTATCAATAGAGTCGCCCGATGTATTTCCATGCCTCAAAGCACCCTATTTAATACTCCTAAAAATACTTTAAACAAAACCAAGCATGAAAATAGGCGACAAATTTGATCCGGGATATTATAGAGCAGCTGAAAACCGGTACGAACAAATGCAATACAGAAGGTGTGGCAACAGCGGAATATTGTTGCCGATGATTTCCATAGGACTATGGCACAATTTCGGACATACAGATAATCTTGAAAATTCCAGGAATATACTTCGCACAGCGTTTGACCAGGGTATTACACATTTTGATCTGGCCAATAATTATGGACCACCTTTCGGCGCAGCGGAAGAAAACTTTGGTAAACTGTTCAACCAGGATTGGAAAGCTTACAGAGATCAATTGATCATCTCAAGCAAAGCCGGCTGGGATATGTGGCCAGGGCCTTATGGCAATTTCGGATCCAGGAAGTATCTTATTGCAAGCTGTGATCAGAGTTTAAAAAGAATGAATCTGGAGTATGTAGATATTTTTTACTCTCACCGGAGAGATCCTGACACTCCGTTGGAAGAGACGATGGGGGCTTTGGATCAAATCGTGCGATCCGGCAAAGCGCTTTATGCGGGAATTTCTCAATATACTGCAGTGGATACGGCCAAAGCATATGACATCCTTAAATCAATGGGGACACCACTATTAATCCATCAGCCCCGATACAGCATGATGGATCGATGGGTGGAAGGAGGTCTTCTTAATGTTTTAGAAAAAAAGGGAATTGGTTCAATTGCTTTTTCACCGTTAGAACAAGGTATTCTGACCGATAAATATCTCACCGGGTTACCCAAAGAATCCAGAGCTGTAAAAGATGGAAGGTATTTATCCAAAGACAAACTCACACCTGAATTGCTTGGGAAAGTAAAAAAGTTGAATGAGATCGCCAATCATCGGAAACAATCTCTTGCCCAAATGGCTATCGCTTGGTTGCTAAAAGATCCACGCATAACAACTGTCCTCGTGGGAGCCAGTAATCCTGAACAATTGGTGGATTCGATAGGTGCTTTAGATAATATCATATTTTCCAAGTCCGAATTAAAAAGCATTGAGGATATCTTACAAAATAAAGCAAAGAAAGTTTGAGATTAATTTTTAGTATCCTATTCCTATCACTGAACCTGGTCTTGTGTGGTCAGAGTACTGGATTGACTATAAAAAAATTAAATAACGTAAAGGATGACTCTTTCCATTTCATATTGAGCAAGCATGATGAAATGTCCAAAAAACAAATTCAAAATCCCCCGGCATCCATTCCTTATTCATTCAATAGTCCGTACCGATATAAAGATTGTCTCGGTTTTTTTTGTAAAGTAGAATTGAAATGGGATAAAGTACTTTACAGGCCATTGCGGTTCAGATTAGGTTCATATGATTACGTAAACCGCTTGGAAGGAAAGTAAATTGTTCAGCATAAGTTTCCTGGATGTCAAACAATACTTCTCCTCATATTTTAAATACAGCAGCCAACCTGTTGGGATTTTGCCTGGTTGTAATGACTTCATTGCATATTGCCGACATTATTGAATCGCAAATCATTGACGAACTCACATCCATAGTTTCTATTACACTTTCATCTTCTTGTATTTTGTCCTTTATTTCAATCCGAACTGCAGATCAGCAAAAAGAAAAGCGATTAGAAAATATTGCTGACTATCTGTTCATGGGTTCACTGATAGGGATATTAGTGATTATCATAATGATCACGTTGAATCTCGTGAAATAATAACATCAAAAGTCAAGGCTAAAGCCGCAGAGTGTATATAGATATAACCAAAGGCTTAAGGCTGGGGTTATATCCTGAATAGTATATGGCTT
>JBDTUE010000143.1:0-10783 GCA_040007895.1 Saprospiraceae bacterium
ACTGCCTTGATAGATCAATATTCACTGGCAAGAGAAAAAAGTGATACGGTATTGCTCAAAAAAATCTTAATGGATGATATAGATCAATTGGTATCAAACGGTGAATGGAGAATGGGTATCCGGGCAGCGGTTAAAGGCATGCTCCAAAGTTCAGCAGGTAGTCCGGGAAGTCGTACACTTCATGTTGAAACTATCCGCCTTCTTAATCCACAAAGTGGCATTGCAGATGCAAAATATGAAATAACGAATGCCGATGGTTCAATGAGAAAAATGTGGAGCACCTTCATAGTTGTTCTCGATAAAGGCATATGGAAAATTTCTGCAATTCGGAATATGTTACCTTCGGCTGGCAAATAAAAGGAAGTAACTTATTTGTAGGTGACAATAAATTTCATTTTTAGATTTAATTTATTCTCCTACAACGGAAATTGAGAAAATGAACACGGACCCATTCTACATTCTGAAAAAAGATGATATCATAGAAATAGGCATTGATCACCTGGATCGACTTTTTATAATACCGGCACATCAACATTTTGAATATATCTATAGGTCGGCTGCGGAAGTTGGCTGGGATGATAAAGGAAACTTCCTGTTTTCACCAAAACCAAGGGAATGGTCCTATTTTGATTGGTATAAGCATATTGTTACTATTGTAAAAACCGAATATGGATGTACCCTGCTTATCAAGCCGCAAACACTCTTTTCAAATATTTCCGACGAGTTAAAGGAGCAAATACTAAATTTTATAATTGATTAAAGATTCCTATTTATTATTTATGCTGTCCAATTGTATGAGTTTGTTGCCATTCGAATCAACAACGATGACTTGAACTTTTTTATCCCCTAATTGAATCACAGTGTCTTTTGCATCTATATTGATTGAATTTATTGTCTGGCCATTCTTTACTGATTTGTTTAAAAACAAAAATAATAGTATGAGGGACAGTATTATTAGCGAGATTAGGACTTTTAGATTAGACAGTTGGTGTTCCTTTATAATCACCGGTCGATTCCCTCTTCTCAATAACCGGTATCCTTTTTTAGGAATGGTTTCTATCTGAAGCCATGGATCGAGACCATGCACTTTAAAAATTTCTCTGAGTTTAAATATATTTTTTGTGAGGGCTGTTTCACCGGTTAATTGATTTCCCTGCCAGATTCTTTCTATAAATAATTGTTTTTCTATCAATCGACCTTCAAACTCACTTAATAGTGTTAAGATCTGCATCAATTGATGCTCTAATTTAATTCGAACCTTTTTCCCCTGTTGCATAATCAGGATTTCGTCTGAGTGGCTCAAAATTTCTATTTCCGGTGAAATTTCCATTCGTAAGTGTAAGAAGATAAATAAAGGATATAAATAGGATACGCTCCTAAAGGTATGACCATCTTCCTGTTAGTACATTTCGAAAAATAAATTATTAATCAGAATCTTATGAAAAAGTGGAAAATAAAGCTCGCATGTTCCTTAGTATTCTTTATCCAGATCCAGCTCGTATTATGTGCACAAGACACTAAAAAAGAAGAATTTATCCTTCATAGTAAGGACGGCTTTGATATAGCCGGTGAAATCGAATATCCCAACAGACAGGGAAAATTCCCTACAGCCATTTTAATCTGGGGCAGCGGACCACAGACCAGGGACCAGGAGATATCTGGCTCACCTATGTTTAAACAGATAGCCAGTTTTTTAAATGCTAAGGGGATGGCCGTGGTGCGCATAGATAAGCGGGGCTGCGGAAAATCAACTGGATCCTTTAAAGCAGAGGGGAGTTATACTACCAGAGATCTTGCAAATGATATCAGCCTTGTTTATTCTTTTGTACAAAAACATAAAGCAGTAGATATTTCCAGGATAGGATTAATCGGTCATAGCGAAGGCAGTATCATTGCATCGATCTTAGGCACCGAATTACCTGGATTGAATTGGATTATTGAATTTGGTCCTTCGGCAGTTCCAGGTGATTCCATCACTGCTTATCAGACAAGGCTAAATCGTTTAAAATTGGGAATGCCTTCTGAGGTTTCCAATGCCATCGGAAAAGTGTGGGAAAAATATTTCCGTTTTATCAAAGACGGTTATCAAAATGATTCTGCTTATTATTCTATAGGGCGTGAATTTCTAATAGCTCATGGCCTGGAGAAGGATGACAAAAGGATCACGCCAGCTTTTATTGATCAATTATTAGATGGTTATAAAACACCCTGGAATCAATATTTTTTCAATACGGATCCGGCATCTTTTCTGGAAAAAATAAAAATTCCATTCTTAGCTGTATTTGGTGGTGATGACATGGAAACCAGCGTAAATCAAAACCTTATTCCCATGTATTCCGCCCTCTCCAAATCCGGAAATAAAAACTATAGAATTGTCATACTCCCCGATGAAGATCATTTTTTCTTACGCTATCAGGATAAACAAATGACAAAACATAAATTTGGAGAAATGAAGGTTTCGGCAAGATTGCTCAATTTATTTGCCGATTGGTTCAAAACAAATCGCATTTTGTAAATAAAAGGCAGCAAATCGTTTTTTACTATTCTTTAAGCCAAGCCTCTTTAAGATTTCTATAAGGGTCTTGGTAAATCCAATCTATACAGAGTATGCCATGTTTCTTTTAATTTTTAAAATTTGACGCTTAACTTTAGCAGGATATAAGCCTCCATCTTAAAGTAAAAAATGTTTTGATATGAAATTCTTTTTCATTTTAGTTGCAACCTTTGCATCATATTGTTTATTGGCTCAGGACCAACCGATCCCTCCATTGCCAAAAGACGCAGAAACAAAAGTGGGACCAGACCAGGTTGAAAAAAACCTGCAATTAGCCCGATCCTATTATGAATCCGGAGATTACCGGGAAGCATCAAGAGCTGCTAATAAAGTAATGGAGGTTGCTCCAGGTTTGGGGATGGGAAAACAAATGAAAGAAGCAACAAAAATACTCGTCCTCTCAGAACAAATCCTCGCATTCCATCGAAGTAGATCTAAAGGTGATGGAACAGGTTCGATGGCTGTCGCTTTACAACTTTCAGATTTATTTTATAAAAATGGCCAATACGATAAGGCAGCAGAGCTGGCTTCTGAATCCTATCAAGATGCTGTGCAGGTAGATAATAAATCATTTATGGCAACTGCTTTAAATAAAGAAGCCAAAGCCGTTTTGAAAAATGATAAAGCGTCTAAGTCGGATATGGAAGATGCCCGGCTAAAATTGAGGAAGAGCCTTAAACTCATCAACGAAAATAAAATGATGGATCCCCGGTTGAAAAAAGAAAACCTGGAATATCTTGAAGAATTAGGGGATCATTATATAAGAGCTGATGAGTTCAATAAATCTACCGAAGCGCTTAAAATGGTAATGGACTCCATCAATATCAATCTTGGTAGTTGGCAATTTCAGGATATGCATTTCAATCTGGCTGATTTGGATGATTCAAACAAAATGAGGAAAGTGGTCATCGGACATCCCAATGAAATGAGGGACTATAAGAGTGAAGATTTTTATAAAAAAATTATCGTGTTGAATAGAGACAGGATGGCGAAGGAATTGATTTCTCCTTTACCTCCCCCAACTCCGAATGGCCCGGATGCCCAAATTATGGTAAAACAGGTTACAGATGAAATGAAAGAGCTATGGCCTACTCAGTTGAAAGCCATAGATGATGATTTTTCTGAAAGCGAATCACGCATCGGAAAATTAGCAACCCCGGATGTCAGGAAAGAACTCCTCGTAGCTACGTATAAAAATAAATACGATTCATTGATGCATTTACATGTCATTGATTCGATTAATCTTGAAAAACAAAAATTGTCGATCCAACAACACGAAGCAGAAATGGATAAGCAAAAAGCCCGACGCTCCTATATGATGACCGGTTCAGGTAGCACTCTATTATTATCTTTTTTCTTGTTCGTTGGTTTTACCAGACAAAAAAAGAATAACCGAATGCTGTCACTTAAAAATGTGGAAATACAAATGGCCCAGGATCGCTCTGAAGAGTTGTTGTTAAATATATTACCTGCTCAGGTAGCAGATGAACTTAAACAATTTGGAGAATCCAAAGCACGGCGATATGATAATGTCAGTGTACTATTCAGCGATTTTATAGACTTCACGCGGATCGCAGAAAAAATGACTCCTGAAGTATTGGTTAAAGATCTTGATTATTGCTTTAAGGCTTTTGACAAAATCATTGGAAAACATTCCTTGGAAAAAATAAAAACCATAGGAGATGCTTATATGTGTGCCGGGGGATTGGCTGATGGGACGGAAAACTATACTACCCAAATCGTGCAAGCCGCTATGGAAATACAACAATTTCTGAATCACTGGAAAGCAGAAAAACTAGAAAAAGGTGAGCCATATTTTGAAGCCCGCATTGGTATTCATACCGGATCTGTAGTAGCAGGTGTCGTCGGGATGAAAAAATATGCTTACGATATATGGGGTGATACCGTCAATATTGCTTCCCGGATGGAATTGAGCAGTGAACCAGGACGGATTAATATCTCCGGTGAAACCTATAAGATGCTTGGAGATAATTTCACCTGTACCTATCGTGGTAAAGTAAAAGCTAAAAACAAAGGAGAGATCGATATGTATTTTGTAGAAGATACATTGATATAATACTCCGGATAAAGGAAAGTTTGAAATAATTTAAAATTTGCTCCTGGGTAAACAATAATTATTCATTGCTACTTACTTTAAAAGACTGGCTCTACGACTAATAGTATTTCATTTAGTTTATGAGAATTTTTATTTCCTGCCTTTCCAGACATAAAATACAATGACACCCAGTCCTACAATGACCAATCCGGCCAGGCTTGTATTCGTTTTATAAATCAATAAATTCACGCACATTAAAAATGCAAATACTAAATACAATGCAGGTATTACCGGATACCCGAATGCTTTGTATGGCCTCACCGCATCCGGTTGTTTTTTGCGAAGAATGAATATGGCCAGGATTGTAATGAAATAAAATATAAGAATAGTGAATACGGTATAATCCAATAGTTTACCGTATGTACCTGTCAAACACAAAAGCGAAGCCCATACCGATTGAATGATAATGGAATATCCCGGCACTCCTTTTTTATTTAATTCTCCTGCTTTACTGAAAAATAACTTTTCTTGAGCCATAGCATAGTACACTCTCGACCCGGATAAGATCAATCCATTATTACAGCCAAACGTGGATATCATGATGAAGATGGCCATGATGAACGTGCCTACATTCCCAAAGATCATTTCCGCTGCCGCCGTTCCTACACGGTCATTGCTGGCAAACATGATTCCCCTGCTTACTACATCAGCTCCATCGGGAGTACCTTTCACAGGCAGTAACATTTGATATGCAAGATTTGCAAGGATATATAATAAGCTTACGATTAAGGTGCCATAAAATAAACTCATCGGTATATCTCTTTTCGGATTTTTAATTTCCGCTGCGGTATAGGTAATATTATTCCATGCAGAACTGGAAAATAATGGACCTACTAAGGCAAGTCCGAAAGCGGATAATAAACTGATCCCCTGGATAGAATGTGTAATAATAGATCCATTTATATTTTCCGTAGTAAAGGATGCCCAGGCATCCGTCCAGTTAGCAGCCAGCGTATCCCACTTTAATGCTACCAGTATTCCCACCACAATGAGTCCGGTTAGAGCTAATGCTTTTACAAGAGTAAGTACCAACTGAACCAACTTTGCTTCTTTAACTCCCTGCAGATTGATCAAACTTAAGACGACGATACTTGCAACAGCAAGCAATTGAGTAGCAGAAATATCCAAAGGGCCGAGATGAAATAAAATATTAGATTCATTAAAAAACGGAATCAGGACTCCGGTATATCGTGCAAATGCAACAGCCACTGCAGCAATCGTTCCGGTCTGTATCACTAAAAACGTACACCAACCAAATAGAAATGCAATAAGTGAATTATAGGATTCTTTGAGGTATACAAATTGTCCTCCCACTTTGGGCATCATACCAGCGAGTTCACCATAACTCAATGCACCAATCAACGTAACGATACCGGTAATGATCCATGCTAACATCACCCATCCTGATCCTCCTAATAATCTGGATACATCAGCAGAAACAATAAATATCCCGGATCCAATCATAGATCCCATTACGATCATGGTACTATCCAGCAGATTAAGTTCTCTTGAAAAAGAACGGGCAGGAGCATCAACAGGATTTAGATTTTCTTTGGCCATCAGGTATTATTTTTTTACAAAATATGAATTATTAAAAATGTAAGGCTGATGAAAATAGATATTATTCCATGAAGAGTAGATACCAATTGAAAAAACAAACCATAACCGGTTGTGCTCCTGTCAATAATAGAAAAAATATTTCATCACATTTTTATCAAATTTGCAATCAAATAAATAATAATGATTGATCTTATAAGTGATACCATCACCCGACCTACACCCGGTATGTTGCAGGCTATGATGACTGCGGTGGTCGGTGATGATGTATTCAGGGAGGACCCTACTGTCAATGCGTTGGAATCAAAAATGGCCGCTATGTTTGGACATGAAGCAGCTTTGTTTTGTCCTTCCGGAACAATGACCAATCAAATCGCAGTTAAAGCCCACACCCAGGATCTGGACGAAGTGATTATGGATATTTCCTCCCATATCTATTTGTTTGAGTTAGGTGGCTATAGCTTTAATTCACGGGTAGCCATCCATTTAATTCATGGTGAAAATGGCAAGTTTAAAGCGGAAGATATCGTAGGAGCGATTAAACCTAAAGCGGATTGGTTACCTAATTCCCGGCTTGTAGTTATTGAAAACAGTTCGAATCGCGGCGGCGGTAATTTTTATACTATTGATGAATTAATTCCTATCGCTAAAGTATGTAAAGAAAAAGGACTTCGGTTACATCTGGATGGAGCCAGGCTGTTTAATGTGCTGGTTGAAACAGGCGAGACTACATTTCAATATGGTGCTTTATTCGATTCGATATCCATATGCCTGTCAAAAGGTCTGGGTGCGCCGGTCGGTTCATGCCTTATCGGACCCTCAGAATTTATTGCAAAATCAAGAAAACTTCGGAAAGTATTAGGAGGAGGAATGCGTCAGGCGGGATTCCTTGCTGCAGCAGGCTTGTATGCGTTGGATCATCATGTGTCACGGCTTAAAGAAGATAATGACAGGGCAAAAAAAATCGGAGCCTGTTTACGCGCTCTTTCTTTTATAGAAGAAGTCAAACCAGTAAAAACCAATATTGTTGTCTTCTCATTAAAGCCACCGAGGTCTGCTGAATGGATGCATAAAGAATTAAGTAAACATAAAGTAAGAGCGGTTACCATTGGCCCAGGTGCCGTTCGATTTACCACTCATCTCGATTTTACAGAAGAAATGTGTGATCAATTGATCGGCATTCTAAAACGAATTGATGACAATCTGGACGATCATTAAACATGACTGAGCTTTAACAAACAAATAAACCGAAGAATAGATTTTAAACTAATGCATTATAGTATGATCCCCTAAGCACTATTCCACCTAAAATGCAAATGACATATAATAAAAACAAAGTTGCTTATTATATCATGTTTCTTTGTAACACAGCCTTTAAAGGTTGATCTGAAGTCACCTTCACACTATGCACAGTATTAAGCGGAAGTTCAAAATAATCACCGGCAGCAAAACGATGGGCTTCATGATTGATCATCAAGGTGCAGGTACCTTCCAGAATAAAAAAACTTTCAGTCATATCATCATGGTCTTCATCTGGGATCGTGTCCCGTACATAACCGACAAACTGAACTATTTTATCTTTTTCTCTGATTGGAAGCAGAAATATGTTTTCTGCATTCTGTGGCAAGCTTATATGAGCAGTGCCTTTTAACCAGGCATCTAAAGAAGAATACTTATTAATTAAAGGGGGATTGGTAAGATCAAAATGTTCTTCCAGGCTAAAATTATTAAGTACATCCATGATATTGCTTTTTAGCTTTGGATTGAGTGGCTTACCAATGAGTTCATTAGCAAGTTTAAGTTCGTCTTCTGCAGGGTCCTTTGATTTCATTACTGATGGTTTATATCCTTTTTCAAATCATATCATTTTCTTCAACTCGCGTATCGCTATCCTCGATCTTGTTTTTAAAGTTCCTAACTGTATCTGTAGCCGTTCCGACGCCTCCTGGTGGGTGTATCCCAAAAAGTAGACCAACTCTATCACTTCCTGATACTTAGGTTCCAGTTTCTTGACCAGAGCTTTCATATCTTTAATTTCCAGGTCCTGCGCGGGATTTTCTGTTCCCTTTACAGGTACGTAATCTTCAAGCGTTTGGGTTTTCGATCTCTGCATATTTTTCCTGGATCTCAGATAATCTATTGCTGTATTCCTGGCAATACTCGTAATCCAGGTGAAAAATGCACCTTTTGAGTTGTCATAATCACAAATCTTTTTCCAGATCTTAACAAATGTGTCCTGTAAAAGATTTTCAGCTTCCTGTTCATCTTTTACGATGTAGTACAAAAGCCCAAACAGCACTCTCCCATAATCCTCATAAAGCCTCGAAAATGCTTTATGGTCATGATTAACAAGCAAAGGAAGAAGGTCCGAGATGTCCGTCGTCTCCAATTTGGTACCGGTTAGAAATAAACCTGTAAAATTACAAGATTTAATCAAAGTTCCATTCTATAATGAAAATTGACTTTCATCGGGCGTTTCCACCGTAAGGGTTTAGCTTCCCTTCCCATTCCTTTTTTTATTTCAAAAGCAAGCTTTTACTTATTCTTATATTTAATCAAAAAAAATCATGCGCTTATTTCTATTGACAATATTCCTGGTCAGTTTTTTTGAAAGTCAGGCTCAAAAACCTACTGACAAACGACTGGCAGGACTTGATACTGCTGTTGCCAGAATACTTAAAGACTGGAAAGCACCGGGAGTAACAGTAGCAGTCATAGAAAAAAATAAAGTAGTATATACCGGAGGCTTTGGTTATCGTGACCTGGAGAAAAAGCTTCCTGTGACAGAAAATACATTATTTGCAATTGGGTCTTGCACTAAAGCATTTACCGCTTCCATGATAGGTTCATTGGCAAAAGATGGATTAGTAGATATCGATAAGCCGGTGAGGAATTATCTACCCGAATTAAGATTTTATAATGAATATCTCAACGATCATGTCACCCTTCGGGATATGATGTGCCATCGTACCGGATTACCCAGGCACGATTATTCCTGGTATGGATCTACTGCGTCAAGAATGGAACTGTTGAAACGAATAGAATATCAGGAACCTACTGCAGAACTAAGAGAAAAATGGCAGTACAATAATTTTATGTTTATGAGCCAGGGTGTGGTGATAGAAAAGATTACCGGCAAATCCTGGGAATCCAATATACAGGAGAGAATCTTCAATCCATTGGGCATGAGTCAAACGAATACTAGTACAGTCGATCTTGAAAAATCGTCTGACCGGTCGCTGGCCTATTCTCTGAAAAATGATTCCATTGCGGTAGTTATCCCTTATAAAAATATAGATGCGGTAGGTCCGGCTGGTTCTATCAATAGTAGCGCAAGAGACATGGCCAAATGGTTGATCACCTGGGTCAATGGAGGCAAATACAATGGAAAAGAGATTATTCCTGCTAATCATGTCAACCAGGCAATGCAAATACAAATGGCCAGTGGTGCCGTACCATCTGGAGAAAATGCGGATGTTCAAAATTTCGGCTATGGGTTTGCCTGGGGTATTTCCAGTTATAGAGGACATTACCGGGTAGAACACGGCGGAGGAATCGATGGATTTATAACCACCACTGGTTTTTTTCCAACGGATAGCATTGGGATTTTTGTTTCATCCTGCAATGGTGCTGTTTCTGCATCTATTCGAAATTGGATTGCAGACCGGATGCTGGGTTTGTCTTACAGGGATTGGCATAAATCTCAAAGGGATCCTTATGTCAAATCAAGGTTCGCTGCTATGATGATGCCGAAAACGAAAGATTCTTCCAACATGATTTTAAATACACATCCATCCCTTGCATTAAAAGAATATACCGGCAGCTATTCCAATAAAGGATATGGAAGTATTAAAGTGCTTGAAAAGGATGGAAAACTGAATGCAGATTATAATGGATCTATGCTCATTCTTAAACATAAACATTATGATCTTTTTGCGGGCAAAACCGCTGATCAGGATGAAGATGATAATAATGAAACCCCACTATTTTTTCAATTAGGCAAAGATGGAAAAGTAGCTAAAGTCTCCGTCCCTTTGCAACCCGGACTTTCTGATATAGAATTTACCAAGGACATTGACATGGCCCCAATGACAAGCGCTGATCTTGAAAAATATACAGGGGAATTTGCTATCGGGCCACAACCCGTATCCTTTGTCATTCGCAATAATACTTTGTTTGCATTATTACCACCGCAGCCTGATTATGAACTAACACCTATTGGTAAGGATGAATTTAAACTCAAAATCCTGGATGGTTTTAAAGTTAAGTTTAAACTGGATGATAAACAAAAAGCTTCAGAAGCAAGTTTTATTCAACCTAATGGTGTATTTGTGGCTAAGAGAAAATAATTCAGACTAAAAACTTTTAACTCGAATCAAAGAAGATTTGTCATTTGTTTCTCCCATGGCAACTGCCCGTAATGGAGTAACACTACAAAGAATTAATATGTGTAAAATCTATGAATTTTTCTTTCATATGAAAAGCAATAATTTATTTCATGCCATAAGCAAAATCAACTGCGATTCCATCCACTTTTAAAATTCCCTCTTCAAAGG
>JBDTUE010000144.1:0-10748 GCA_040007895.1 Saprospiraceae bacterium
AATCAGTAATTCAGGTTACTTAGATGCGCTGAAAGAAATAAGAAAGGTATATACTTCCCACTTTGGTAAAAGCATTAAGCTGAATCTTTGGCAAATGAGATTAAAGACTTTGCATTATCTAATCTCCTCTCCAATTGGAAAGCTGCTATATACTCTAAAGAAAAAATTAGGACTAGCGAATGTATGATTAAAGTGTTTTTCATATGATTACTGTCCTGATTGGAAGTATTTACATCTTCTTTGTATTCTTTATAATTGGAATAACACTCCATCAGTTTTTGTTTGATGAAGTTCCATTAGTTGAAAAATGGGTTGAATCATTTTTTATAGGGATGCTTGGTTTAAATGCAATGGCCACGATATCTTCTCTCTTTTTTAGTGCCGGAGTGACCTTTTATTTTACGACTGTTATAGCTCTCTGTAGTTTTATTACCAATAAATCGCTAAGGATACATTTAAGGACAGTAGTTCGTATTGCTTTGTCAAAAATAAATTATTTTTATTTGAGTGTTAGTATTCTTGTTTTAATCTCCGGTATAAAATATCCTTACCATCCTGATTCCTGGCTTTACCACATCCAAAGTATAAAATGGTTAGAAGAATACCCTTTTATACCAGGTCTTGGAAATTTACATGAAAGATTCGCGTTTAATCCAAGTTTTTTCACACTTTCAGCCGCTTTTACTTTTAGGCATGTACTTGGTATGCCGGTGTATTTAATAAATACGCTGACTTGTTGTATTATTTTACTTCATCTATTATATAGAATAAACAAATCA
This sequence comes from Saprospiraceae bacterium, assembly GCA_040007895.1. GTDB lineage: Bacteria > Bacteroidota > Bacteroidia > Chitinophagales > Saprospiraceae > JADJLQ01. The sequence continues at coordinate 780 of JBDTUE010000144.1, forward strand.
AAAACTAACAATGAAATTGGTTTCCAAAATGGCTTTTTCTCTTTAGGTTTACTTGTGTATTGTGGGCAGAATATGTCTTCTCCTTCACAGGATCTATCCGCATTATTTTATTCTGTCCCGTTGGTATTAATTCTTTTACGCAATTTTTCTTATCGCTATGATTATGAAGTTGCCCTTTTACTTTCCATTGGAGCAGCTCTCAACAAGATTACATTCCTTCCCATGACTCTTGTTATTTTCGTAATTTTCATTTTAAACTTAAAAAATATAAAAACATATACTATCTCAAAGATGAATTTTAAAATATTCATCTTTGTATTAGCCCTGTTAATACCTTGGTTTTATTCCAATTATATTTTATCAGGATATCTACTTTTTCCCTATTATAAAATTGATTTATTTAATCCAGACTGGAAAATACCATTAGAAATAGTTAAAAATTATCAATTCATAATTAAAGATTTTGCCTCCAGAAATGGACTACAAGTAAATAGTGAATTTTATAGTTACCATTATTATAAGTGGCTGACATTTTGGGTTAGCACATTGAGTAAGACCAGTAAATTCTACTTATCCTTTATATTGATATGGTTGGGGGGTATTTTCCTACTAACGCTATTGCACAGCATCAAGATTAAAATGCAAAGAGATCTTTTATTAATATCTCTGGTGGGTATAATTTTTATTATGGCTTTTGGGCCGGACGTTAGGTTTTTGTTCTCTTATCTTTTAATGCTTGCCCTTTCTTTTAAAGTAATTTATTCCAATGAATATTTGAAAGTAGTCTTCTATAAATACTTTAATTATCTTTTCATTATATTTTTTATAGCGCAGCTAGGGTTCAGTACTTTAAAAAAAGAAATAGAATTTACTTTAGACTCTATCTTGGTTCCAAATACAAACCAACATATTAAAACCACGTTAAACGCATCATCAACCACTTATTTAATTGATCAACTGGCGGTAAAAATACCGGCTAGCTTAAATTGTTTTGATGATCCTATTCCGTGTGCCATTGAAGTTAAGAAATTAAAATTAAGAACTGGAAACTTAATAGACGGGTTCAAACCCATTCAAAAATAATATGAATTCAGTGAGGTAAAGTGTATTATGCCACTGAGATATTGAATTAAAAGAATTTTTATTAAAAATTCGTACAAACCACCAATTAAAAAATAAATCACTATTTTAAGCTGATGAAACAAATAATGTCAATCACTTACTCAAATTAAAAATTTATATCTTAAATACGTAAAGCATACCAAATAGAGAAACATCCGGACTCCCAGGAGCAAAAAGAGAAAAGCCGTTTTCAATAAATATCTTAATTAACTCCTGGTTTCCTTTTAAATGATATTCAATAAGAAAAATATCAACTTTATCAATTAAATTATTTTTCCTCAATGATTCTATTATTTCATATTCGGCTCCTTCACAATCCAATTTTAAAATTATTTTCCTATCGTTCTCCGATTGGTGAATCTTATTCAAATTCTCGCATATACCTTGTATTTCAACGCTAGTTAATGTCCTTTTGGATTCATCCAGCAATTCACCAAAAACAAAATCTGAAGTAGAACCTCCTAATGAACCATTTGGTGGTAGTGGAACCTTAAGCGTAACATGAGCAGATCCCAATCCATAATTAAAGCGTTCAATTTTAGAAGCAGCATAGTTATTGAGCTCAATATTTTTCTCTGCTACATCAAACGTGCCTTTAAAGGGTTCAAATCCATAAACTTTTTTGATATTGTCAAAGCTGGCAAAAAACAAACTTGAGGCTCCAATATTCATGCCCACATCAAGCACTACGGAGTCTGAATTAAATTTGAAATTATACAAATTTTCAATATATATCTCTTCTATCACTTTGAGATTATCAAAACAATCAACAAATATTTTAATGAACTTATTATTGATCTCAATTACAGCTATATCCTTTCCTTCATCTGAGGTTTCAAATAAAATATACTTGCATTTTATAAATTTCAATAATAAATCTCCATTATCATCAAATATTTTGATCAGACTTTTATTAAGTAATTTCTGAATGTCACTTCCAGGATAATATACCCTTATCCTCTCATGGTCATTTTTAATCATTGCGGGCTTAACATAATTGGAATAAGGCTTTGACAGGAGGTTGTAAGCCAACTTAAGATTTCCCGTCTCTCTATAAAGCCTAATTAAAGAAATAATTGGTTTAAAAAGTTTTATCATATGAATATAAAGTGATATCAGCGTAAAGATAGGTAATTGGTTTGACTATAATATGGTCACATAGCAAAGAGACTCAATATTTTATAGCATTATTTCTAAATTGTAAAGCATTATATTCTTTTATTATAATAATATGCTTAATTTTATTCCAAGTGGCATAAATGCTGAAATTTTGAATGTCAGGTACTGCTTGAAAACCGAGAATATATCCCCAACAAGGTTACATTTGCAAATCGATAAACTCAGTGGTACCTCAATAAGTTACAGAAGTTTTCAATAATGTTCAATCAAGAACTAACCATATTCGTTGTATTTCATCAGGACATAAATCTGAATTATTATGACCCATCCATTCTAAAGTATTTAGTCTTTGTGAATGTAAACCCCTTTTTCAAGCTCCAAGAAACTGATACATTTAAAGGTCTCAAGGTTATAAATTTAAATGAACTTCAAACATTCAGTGCATTGGGTAAATGGTATGCTGAATCAGAAGTTATTTACAACATCTTCTTAAATATAAATCAATTTCATAATATCAACCATATAGGGTTTGTACATTATGACATGGATATTTCCTCTATCACTGAAGAGAATCTCATTTTCAATTTCACAAAATATGTTCATTTAAACCTTGAGTCACATCTTTTTGAAACAGATTTTAACCAAAAAATTCTGATGGATATAAGACATCCTAATAAACTGACAGGCAGAGGGAAAAATTGTTACTACACTATTCTGGAAGATTACAATCAATTCTATCTATCAAATTACACGTTAAATTTATTTAAAGGGAAGTCGTTAAATCTTTGTTCAGCTTTTATCCTGGAAACCAGCATTTTCCTGGAAATGATGAAATTTATCTCAAGCATTATTACCAGTCACAAATTAGATTTTTATGATACCGAAAGAAAAAACAGGTTTCAGGGTGGTATGCTTGAAAGGTACTACGCTGTTTGGTTATTAATAAATTGTAAACTAAGTTTAGAAGTTAAAATAAATCATTATTATATTAACACAAGTGCCGCAAATAAAAAAAGTGGTATTAAACGATTAGTATACAAGTTATGGAAAAAAATAAAGTCTGTTTAATTTTAACCGGCACTATTCAGCCATTAAACGTCCCAAATTTAAACAGGGATAACTATCTGGAAAGAGAACAAGACTATTATAATGGAATTCAATATTGGATGAAATTTAATTTGCCCCTTATATTTTGTGAAAACAGCAATTACAACTCCAAAAGCATTACTAATTTAATTGGCACTAATAACCCTGATATAGAGGTGCTTCAATTTCATTCCAAGTCAAGTCTTTTTGGAAAAGGTCATGGAGAAGCTGACATATTCAAATACATTCAGCAAAATTCCATTTTATATCAACTGCATGAAAAATTCTGCAAGATATCCGGAAGATATGTAGTCTCGAACTTTAACAAGATTAATCATCTACTGGAAGGATCATATTATATTTGCTCCAATTTATCCAGCTCGATGCGCTGGGCAGATTCAAGGTTTTTCTTTTTTACTAAAGACTTTTTTGAACAATATTTTTTACCAAATTTGGAATTGCTGGATGAAAAAAACAGGATATACATGGAAAATATTCTGGCCCGCTCCATAAGCAAAGCTTTATCGGATGGACAAAATTTTCAGCTATTGCCTCTCTATCCCAATTACTCAGCCATCGATGGAACCAGTAATATTCATTACAGGGATAACTTCTACTCTCGTTTGAAATACAAATTTTATTGGAAGCTGAAAACATTTATATTCAAAAAAGCTATTTAAAACTCAGATCCGATGATAAAACTAATTCTAATTAGACTTTTCACTTTATTCAAAATAAAAGTAATTTCATTTAGCAAATTAGAGCAAAACGAACTTCTAAAATTTAAATTTTTATTAAATTTAAATATAAAGACTATTCTAGATATCGGGGCTAATGAAGGTCAATTTGCAAAGATTATTAGAAAAGCATTGCCAACAGCCTTTATTTATTCGTTTGAACCGATACCACAGGTGTTTGATACACTACGCAAAAATTTTAGTGGCGACCCTTATTTCAAAGCTTTTAATCTTGCATGCGGTAAAACCAATGAGGTGATAGAGTTCAATAAAAATAACTTCTCTCCATCTTCTTCTATACTTGAAATAACAAGTACTCATACTCAAAATTATATAGGTACGGACAAAACAACAAAAATATCAGTTCAAGTGGTCGCTTTAGATAGTTTTAAAAAAGAAATAAATATAATAAGACCGTATGTGGTAAAAATGGATACCCAGGGATATGAAAAATATATCCTTCAAGGCGGTGAATCTGTCATTAAAAATGCCAAGGTTATCTTTATTGAATTATCTTATCAACCAATCTATTCAGAACAAGCCTTATTTCCTGAAATTTATAACCAACTCACCCAATGGGGATTTATATATCATGGAAATTTAGAAGAAGGAAGGAGTCCAATAAGTGGAGAAGTATTGGTTTCCGATGGAATTTTTATTAATACAATGGATTAAAAGAAAATATTTTCAGGGATTCTTTTTAGTTTTATTTTTACTCTCAGCAATTTTTGATTCATTCTTATTTACAGAAAAGGCTGGAACCAGCGTTTTATTTTTCTTGTATTGATCGGTTAACCAATATCCTAAAAGTCCAATAAACAGCAAACCAATCAAGTTGTTTAACCAAAATCCAATTTGGATAGACATAAGCACTTTGGTGGGTTCGAATTTAAATTCAATTTTATGGCTACCTGACGGCACCTTCATACCTCGAAGGATGTAATTGACTCGTATATGATCGACCGGCTTATCATCCAGGTAGGCTTTCCATCCTTTGTCCGGGCCATACCATATATCTGAAAAAACGACAAATTGGTCGCCTTCTGCTGTAACAGAATAACTTAGTTGGTTAGGCGCATAAGCTTCTAATTGTATGTTTCCCATCTTTGAAAAAGAAGTATTCGTAAGATATCCGGGGAATTCCTTATCCAATACGACAGCTGTCGAATCAGGCCTGATTTGAGCAAGAGCTGCGATTTCTTCGTCTGGTGTATTTACTTTAGTAATATCATGAATAAACCAGGCGTTACCCATAGCTGAAGGATTCATTTGAACCTGTGCTTTATCATTGATATAGTATTTCGTGTTAAGCATACTTAGCACTTTCTGATCCCCTTTCGATAAATAAAAATCAATCATATCCTGGTATCGCCGAAGTTTTGCCGGACTATAACCGCCGATCATTTTATGATAATAAGCCCCTGTTGCATCCTGAAATGGATCACTGGTGTAGTCAAATACCCTGTAGTAAAGTTGAGGGTCCTGGAGGATTTGTTTATCCACCTCCCGCATTGGAACGGTGGTTTTTACGGCACTTTTAGCCTTCCAATCTTCCTGGCTGATGTATCTCTTTGCAATTATAAAAAGATCTATAAACGTAAGCAAAGTCAATGTAGCTATACAAAGGTTTTTACTTAGTTTGTCCTTGAGGAATAAATACAAAATAAGGCCACCTGCAATCAAAAAAGAAAGAGTCCTCAATGTATCTTGTTTTAAATAAATGAATCTGGCTTCTTTAAAAATAGCTACTATCTTCGGATCAAACCTACTGTCACCAGGACTGGTAAAATCGAAAAACATTTGCCCCCCATAACCAATAATGATAAGTATTAAGGAAATACCTGCAATAACCTTTATCAGTAACCTGGCTGCATCTTTTTTATCCGAAGTATTGACTTTGAGCAGCGAGTATAAAGTAAAAATGGAAAATAAGGGAATCAGGCAACTTACAATATTTTGAATAGAATTAGGAGTTCTGAATTTATTAAGATAAGGAAGATAATCAAATAAAAAATGATTAAAAGCACCAAAGTTTTTCCCTAGTGACATTAGTATCAAAAACAAAGTAGCCGTCAACATACCCCATTTTACGCTCCCTTTTATGTAGAAAATTCCAAATACAAATAACAAAAAAATTATAGCTCCTACATAATCAGGGGATCCTGTAAATGCCAGATCACCCCAGTAAAGTGGTAGCGAATTTTGGGGTTGCATACCACTGGTCCGGAGTAAGGTATTGATACTTTTATTACCCTTTATAGTCTCATTATTAGCTCCGCCTACCGCTCCGGGTATAATAAATGCCAACAAATCCTTTACTCCGTCGCTCCATTGCATAGCATAATTATAACCGAGACCGGATTCACTACTGGTAGAAACACTGTTTGCTTGACTTGTAGTGGCTGCCGGCGATAAAATGGTTCCACCTCGCATGGTATCTTTAGCGTATGTCCGCACTACTAATACCTGGTATAAATTTGAGCTCAATGCGAGAAGTGTGCCCAAACCAAGTATCAATACAATTTTACCTAATTCCTTAAAATCTTTATTTTTATAAAAATCATAGGAAAGAAACAAAAAAAAGATTCCTAATCCTAAGAGGAAATAATAGGTCATCTGGGGATGATTATTAGCAAGACTCAATGTCAGCCCCATGCAAAATCCAAGACCACCCAGTAGATATTCTTTTTTAAACATTCGATACAGACCTGCAAATGCGAGTATGGAGAATCCTGAACTCGCCAATTTAGAATTATGACCTGCCTCTAAAACACCAATATGTGTGGAGGCAAAGGTCGCACTGATGGCCCCTAGCAGAGCTAACCATGGCCCAACTCCCAAAAAAAGAAATCCAATGAATGCGGAGATTGCAAAAACCAATAAATAACCCAGTGAATCTGTGCGCATAAATGACAATCCACTATTTAAATAAGAGAGCACTCCTGCTTTTGCACCACCATACATGGTATAGGTCGGCATTCCTCCAAACATTGAATTGGTCCAATAAGGATTCTTTCCTGTTTTTTGATGGTATAAATAGGCTTCCTGGTTCATACCGGAATTTTGCACAACTTCACCCTGGCTTAAAATCTTTCCTGATAACTGAGGAGCGAGAAATACTCCGCATGCTATAACAAGGATTAGCAAACAAATTAAATGCTGTAAAAGGAGGCTGCTATAATTTTTCATAAACAATTTATCTGACAAAAGTAAAAATAATATTTCATAAGATATATAATTTTTTCATTTTTAATTAATTGATAATGAATGCTTTAAATTAAATAAATTGAAAATAACTGACCTTAAAAGTTAATGTTTCAGCAAGCATACTTTAGTTGGTTTAAATCACAAAAGTTCACAAAAAGTTATCAATTTATATCTCTTTCAACCTCCACATACAATCCATTTCCCACCATTCTTCCGGAACTTCTCTGAAATGATTTTCTTTAAGATCTTCCCAGCCGGTACTTACTAATTTATAGTTCTTATTTAAAAGCTGATTAAATCCGTCCAGGGAATTATCTGGCATTCCCTCATATGAGTTTTGATATTCATTCTTTGCCACTTCAGAAGTAATTCGTAATATTTTTCTTGAACTAATATAGGGTGTCATTGTTTTCAACACCTCCAGATCATTACCCTGAATATCACTTACATAGTCAGTAATAAATTCTATCTGTTGTTTTTGAAGGTAATCGCATACATTGAAAGCCGGTACTGTAACGGCTTTTATCATTTTAAAATCACCAAATCCTTTCTTAAATTGACCCAGGCTACTGCTTAATCCATGATTGTCACTGATATTAAAAGTAACAGTACCATTAAATGAGGTAGCAGCTCCGTGAATGAGATGAATGTGTTTCTTATTCCTGTACCGGAATTTTAGTTTATCGAAAAGATCTGGATTGGCCTCAACTCCGATGGCCAGTTTATATTGCCAATGCAATTTATCAAAACCTTTTCCATAGTTAAGCCCAAGGTAAATCAATACTTCCCGCTTTGGAATTACCAGATATTTCAGACTTTTTAAAAAATAGAATACATCAAAAACTGCAGTCCTCACCATATTATACCAGGAATATCCTTTAAGTGAGTTAATTAATGACATCATCGTTTAATGCTTTTCTGATCGGCGGCAAAGATACCCGAAATATTAAAAAATAGTGAACTAACCAGAATTCAAGAGTGAACAATAAGGCTTTGAATATAATGAATGCTTTAATCCGATTGCAATCAAATGATTAACAATCGATCAGACCACAGCATCTTTATAATAAAATTTTTTCAGGTAAACGTCAGACATATACAAAATAATGATCCACATGGGGGTGAACGTCGGAATATGGTATCTGTAATTGTTTAATGGACTTGCTAAAACGTGGAAACCAAAATAAATTAATATAAAAATGAAACAAAACATGCCTATTCTATCTCCTATAACCTTCAGCTTATAGTGCTTGTATTTTACAAATAAGAATAATGAAATACCAAAAGCAATCCATTGTATCCACCCTAATATTTTAACTATTGGAGTTAATATATTAGTATTATAATTACTGGTGTGGTTATAGGACTTTATAGGATATGAATACCATTTTTGCACATCATCATCCAACTTGAACAAAGGAGGTTCATAGATAGGATAAATCTTAAATACCAATTGACCTGCAGGCCAAAGAAAGTATCTAATATAATCTAAAGGTTTTTGGAAAATGATCCACCTCGCCCATTTTCCTACCATTGAACCAGACTTATACCAGGCATGAAAATAAGAGATATTATCGCGTTGCATTACACTTCGGACTACTTCTTTACCGGCTAAAGCATTACTCCATATAAATTCAGTTTGAATACTAGCTCCTGTAGAAAATACGGAGTCTGGATATTGCATCATGACTTCGTTTACAAATCGGACATCTTTATCCACACCATTGGTAATGGCTAATCGGGTATGACCTAAAATTGCCGAAGCATTGTTTCCTAAAAGCCAGCCTGCAAATGAGGATTTGGGATAGTTAGGGCCAAAGGTATTCTTCAATAAGGAGTTATTCTTTTGAATTGCAATTAATATCACCAGAAACAATCCTACCGTCAATCCAATACTTCGCCATTTGGATAAAGTCATAAAAAACAGGATACAGGATAATAAAGGGTAAATCATGGCAATGAACCTTACCATATAAACTATATACAATACAATACCATGCAGGGCTAAAAAAAATAGTTGTGTACGAAGATTGACAGAAAATGCAATCCAAAGCAAACTGCCAAACCAGATATAGGTAAGTGAAAGAAATGATGAATCACTCATCACTGCATTGGTAATCTGAATTGCACAAGGGCTGGCGATAACCATTAAATGAAATAGAATCTTTACAATCCTATTGGAGAATGGCATAAAATGCAATATCGTTTGGGTCAGGAAAATACTGGCTGCCAGATGAATCAAAAATTGCCCAACAGGCAAAAAATGCAAATTGGATGAAATCGAATGATAAAATGAAATGACCCAACTATATCCGATTGGTCGATATCCGAGGATTTTCCGTACTGCGGAAGTCAAATAACTACCCGAATCACTAAACATTTCAGGGTGAGGATAATTTTTAATTTGTAGCCCAAATAGGAGTATGGCTATGAAAACTGAAAAGGCAATTGGTAACAGATTAGATTTGTCGAACCGGAATTCCACAACACTTTTCTTCTTATCTAAGACCGGATCTGTACTTTTATTGCCGGATTTGGTACTTGATATTTTAGCCATTTCGGGGTGCGAATTAGTTAATAAATTTTACATCAAATTTTTTGGCCAATTCCTATAACAGATAATCCCATTTTTTGGGCTATTATAAAATCAATTATTTTAAAAACAGGAACTAGTTTATTATAAAACCCCATTTGGCTT
>JBDTUE010000145.1:0-10678 GCA_040007895.1 Saprospiraceae bacterium
AAAAAAGTAACAAAAAAGCTCGTGCCAAAATAAACTCGCTCTGGGATAAATTCCACGTCATTGCATTTCCACGGACAATTGATTCGTTTTTCAAGTATACATTTTGCTGCTCGACCAGTATTTTGGCACAGTCCTATCCTAGATCCTGGATATCTGGTAACTTAAAATAATGGTTCAGAGTTCTTAATGCGATTTACCCACTTAAAATAACGAAGAACCAAATAATTTTATCTCCAGATTCCAAGAATAAAACCAATCAACGTGAAATATAATGTAATGTAACCACTGTTAATCAGGATATATTTCCAGGAGCGAAGTTCAAACAAACCAATCACTGTAAAGATAAGGGCACTAAATCCAAAACCTGCGAGGAATCCCGCTGTAGCACCCCAGGCCATATCCGTTTTGGCGTCAGCAAGAAAAAAAGCCAGGTTATAACTGATGAGTATGGAAAGGACAAAAGTGAGACCATACACTTTCAATGGATTGATCTTTTTTAATTGTTCATCCGTAAGATTATTTTCCTTTTTCCAGGTATGATAAAACATAAGTGGAGAGTACCATAGTGCTCCTAGAGCGAGATTGGCAATTGCACAAACTAAAACAGCGAAATGATTGATGTATTGTTCCATATCTTTTTTCAACAAAAGAACTGAATGGAATCGATCCTGGATTGGAAAAAATTTACCTCAGCCTACCGGGATATAATTGAGGAATTCGTATTGTTTTTGTAAATACTGTTTTGGAGTAAATCCGGAAAACACTTTAAAATCATTGATAAAGTGAGCCTGATCATAATATCCCGATTCAAAAGCAACGGCTGTCCAGTCAGGAAATTTAGCTTCAGATATTCCGCTGATTACTTTTTGAAAACGAATAATTTTAAGGAACCCTTTCGGAGTCAATCCAACATTATCTTTAAATAGTTTGATTAAGTGTTTTTGTGAGTAACCTACTTTTTTTGAAATTTGTTCTATCGATATCTGATGAGGGGATGCCAGGATTTTATTCACTGCAAAATCAATGAAGGGATTTATTACGAGCTGAGAAGAGAACTTCTTTAATAGGAATTTTTCAACGGTACTGAATTTTTGAGCAATGACAGACACCTCCTGTATCTTTTCACGTAAGTCCATTATTTCATGACTTAAAACCAAATCACCATCTACCACACTATCTGTCAATTCATACAATGGCATTTGAACGAAAGGATATGCTTTGCCTTTGTGAAAATTAATGATAAACATTTCACTGTCTCTACCGGATGGAATCGTAATGTACTTATTTCGAATACCAGAAAACCAAACTTTCCTGCACGCCTGAATTTCCTTTAATGTGTCATTGTCATAAATATATTTTGGAAAATCCGTTAGGTCAATAACAATATTCACATGGCCATCCGGTAAAAACCGGTCTACGGAATGAACAGGGTTAAAATCACGATAGTAACTAAAACTTTCAATGAATTGATTGAGTGGTGCAGAAGGAAGGTAAAATTCATATATCATTGAACTCCGGATCTATTTATGATTTATTTTGTCAACTAATAAAAGTAGGCAAAGCATTTACATATCCAATCTGCTGCCCCTGTTCTTTTTCTTTTCAGAATGAATCTTTTTACTTACCAGCCTGGCTTCTATACTTCCTTTCGACCGTTTGGTTTTATATCTTTTTTTTGCCGGCACTAAGGCAAGTTCAATTAGATTTTGAAGTTTCAGAATTGCGGCTTCCTTATTGGCAGCCTGAGAACGGCTTGCATAAGACTGCATATAAAGTTCTCCGGCATTATTGATTCTTGTCGGATATTTTTGATGTAAGAGCATTTGTTGCTCCGGGCTTAAGATAGAAGCATCAATCTTAAAATATAAAGAAACTTTACTCTCCGTTTTATTTACATGCTGACCACCCGGACCGCTGCTCCTGCTGGTTTCGAATCGACAGGCTTTCAATAGCCCGGTAATATCTATCATCCTGTAAATATAATGAGTCTGCCTTAGCTAAGACGAACCATGGATCGTTCACCAAGATTGACATCAATGAATTCAGGAATTAATCCAAATTGTTTTTCATAGGCAGGCAACAGATTTTTTTTGAAATCCGATTCTACATCACGATGCATCAGGCATAATACACATCCTCCAAATCCACCGCCCATGATACGGGCTCCGGCTACACTTGCAATTTTTGCATGCTCCACGATAAAGTCTGCTTCTTCACAGGATACTTCATAATCATTTTTAAGGCTATCATGTGTTGCATATAGAAGTTGTCCTGCGTGTTCAAAATCACTTTCAGTTACTGCCTCAGAAAATTGAATTACCCGTTGATGTTCTGTAATGGCGTGTTTTGCTCTTTTATATTCAATCTCATTAAAAACAGGCATGGTCTCTAATTCTGATAAATTAAACTCTCGGTAAGATCCCGATTTAGAGTAAAAAACTTTTAATTCTTCCAACGCAGATTCGCCTTCATGTCTGCGACGTGCATATCCTCCATCGGTAAGTTCATGATGTACTTTGGTATTGACCAGTCGTAATATGTATTCTTTGAGATCTACTTTTATTTCCCTGATTTTTAATCCTGCAAAATCAATCAGTAAAAAGCTATCTTTTTTACACATCAAACTTGCATATTGATCCATGAGTCCACAAGGAGTACCTAGCCGGTGTTCCGTCGTTTGAGCCAAGAGCGCTATTTTTTCAAGACTGATCATCCATCCATTGAATTCGGCTAAAGCGCTTACGAATCCACATAATAATGCAGCCGATGAAGAAAGTCCTGCTCCTACAGGAATCGTACTCATTAATACCACATTAAATGGTTTAGTTTTAAAACCACTTTCATTTAGTATTTCAAGTATTTTAAGAATGTATTTTTTCCAATGATTTCCGGAGGAATCAGAAACGCTGCTGGCCGGTATTATGATTTGTTCATCGTAAGAAGCACTATAGACTTTACTATCAGCCTGGTCTGAAGGTCCCAGCATGATAGTGATATATTTATCAATAGCAGCCGGCATCACATATCCACCATAATAATCTATATGCTCACCGATCAGGTTAATACGACCAGGTGACTCTACTATAACTACAGGAGCCTTATGATAAAGTTCTTCAAAAAGGTTTGCACTATTTGGTCTCAACGATACGGAAAGGGTAATTAGATGGGTAATATACTGAACAGTGGATCAATATCAAAAGTTTAATCCATTTCGCAATCATTTCGATATGATGCCGCCGTCCACCATCCAATCCAAAAACCTATCCAACCAGGTCTTTACAGCTCCTTGTGCTGAGGTCCTCAGACCGAATCCATGGCCTGCCTGCCCATAGATATGAAGTTCAGCGGATAGCCCTTTGGTCCGGTACTTGAGATAGAGTTCCGCTAACCCTTTGGCAATATCATCCCTGTCTTTAGCGCCGCCACATAAAAAAAGTGGTGGTGCATTATTTACTGTGTCAAGTCTGGCAATTCCACCAGGATAAATCAGTGCCTGAAAATCAGGTCTTATATTATCTGATTGCATTTTATATTGATTGAATCGCATCGCAGCAAGGCCTGCTATTTCGCCGCCAGCAGAGAATCCCATTACACCAATCTTGTCGGTTTTGATCCCCCACTCTTTTGAACGGGATCTGACTATACGGATAGCTTGCTGTACATCAGATAATTCTTCACCATCGACTGTATATGTTGATGCTGAATCTTTTGCCAGCCTGTATTTGAGAACAAAAGCAGCTACTCCTTTTTCTTGTAACCAGGATGCAATATTATATCCTTCGTGATCAATCCACAATTCACGATGGCCACCTCCCGGTATTACGATTACGGCAACCCCTGTAGCTTTGGAAGGATCCGGCAAATAGGGTTTAATAGATGGAAAGTGAATATTGGATATCACATGATCTCCGGAGGGTGGGATTCTTATTTTCTCTTTTAGATCTTTTGCTGTAGGATGAAGGTCCTTCCACAGTGGTATTTCCTGTCCTATGAGCTGGGAAGATATACAAAGCATCCAGAGGATGAACGTTGTTTTTTCCAATGTCTTATTCATTTCACGTAGGTTAAATTCATTTTGTGGTTAAATAGTTTTTTTGGAATCCATCATAAAGTTTGATCAAATCATTCGATTTTCCCTGTCGGTCGAAGATCATTTCCCATGTGGATAGTGGTTCCCAGATACAGGTTCCTTTACCTTTCCCTCCGGGCAAATCAAAAACCAGTTTATTTATTTCTTCCTTTTTAGCTGAATACTCTACTACGATTACATCTTTATTATATTTCCGGATCAGATCATTCATATTGTCTCTGAGGTCATCTAAAGAACAGTGCCACTTAGGATAATATGACAATCCTATTATATCAAAAACAACGCCTCTTGAAACCATCTGGTCTAATATCAATGAGCACTCATCAAATTGTCCTCCCAATGCTAAGTGTAATAAAAGGATCGCATTGGGATTTACAGCTTTCACCGCTGCTGTTCCCGCAAGGATTAACTGGGCCATTTGATCCGGATTATTCACATTCCCTTCTGGCCAGACTAAGCCGTGGTTAATTTCATTTCCCACCTGGACCATATCCGGCATAGTACCCTGCGCTTTAAGTTCAGACATCACCCTAAACGTAAAATCATACAATGATTTTTTCAGTTCTTCAAATGATTGTCCCTTCCAGGCAAATGGTTTGTATTGTTTGCCGGGATCAGCCCAATAATCACTGTAATGAAAATCCAATAATAGTTTCATGCCCGCCGCTTTAACCCGTAGAGCCATTTTTTTAGTATAAGCAAGGTCACAGTATCCTTTACCCGGAGCATAACCACTGTCCCTTGCTGGTTCATTAAATATTCTAAGCCTGACATAATTGAATCCATGATCTTTCATGATCTGAATGGCATCTTTTTCAATACCATTATCTGAAAATTTGATACCCCGGTCTTCGAGTTGTGGTAAAAATGAGATATCAGCACCTATCATTTTACTTATATTTTTTACTGGTGTATTTTTAACAGTATAGATAGGGTCTGTACTGACTTTTGTTATCTGAGCAGGTAGAATAGTAACGATATCCGTACTTCCAGTAAACAATCCAATTGCTTTTGCTTCAAATTTTATAGGTGCACCATTTGTACCTGCTTGAATAATCACCTGGCATCTACCACTAAATAATCGTCGTTCCCAGGCACCTTCAACACATTTATCCGGTTCATGACTACTTGGATCACCATTACCAACACCAATGATTTTACCACCTCCTAAAATAGAGAAATGAACAAGATTGTCAGCATCAGGTACTTCGCGTCCTTCTCTATCCATTGCCAGAATATTGATTATAGCTATGTCTTTACCATCTGCAACCATTGTGGTTTTATAGGGTTGTAAAACGATCTCTGAAGCGGGGCCAGTGGTTTCCACTTTTGTCTTTAGTATTTTACCTTTTTTGTTGGCAACAGCTTCTAACACTCCTGGTTCATAATTCACTGTCCAGTTCAGATGACTATTCCTCGGCATTACTTTTTTACCAAGAGACTTTCCATTTAAAAATAATTCTACATCATCTGCATTCGTGTTAACCCATACTTCTACCGGTTTACCCTGAGTACTGGGCCAGGTAGGTCTTTTATCCGGCAGATTCCAGTGCGGAGAAATATGCAGCACGTCCTTATCTGTCCACCAGGATTGATAATAATAATAAATGTTTTTAGGAAAACCACACATGTCCATGATTCCAAAATGGGAATTGATATTGGGCCATTCGAAAGGCGTAGGTTCGCCCCGATAATCAAATCCAGTCCAGACAAATCCTCCTAACCAAAAATCATTGACAGCTGCAAGTTTCCACCATTCTTCAGCAGTGCTCGCCCACCAGGGTGCAGTAATATCCTGATCAGGCAGATAAGCTCTGATGGAGTCTTTTTCTAATATACCTCTTGTAGTCACCGTACTACCCATTTCAGTACCGATGATTGGTTGGTTGGGGTGATCGCGATGATAATCTGCTACGGCAAATTGTCTGTAGTTAAAACTTCTTACTGGAATGACTTCGTTGACACCTTTAAACGTATTTGGAAGATCTGCAGCATACGTGCAGGTTCTGCTTGGATCCCAAAGTTTTTGTTTTGCAATAAAAGTCTCTGCTATCTTTTTCCCTGTGGGAGTAGTATGAATCCATCCTTCCTCATTACCGATAGACCATAGAAAAACACAAGTCCTGCTTCGATCCCGTTTGATAAGTCGTTCAAATTGATCCAGATATTCAGGACTACTATTTAATAACCTTTGTTCATCCAGTACAAGCATGCCAAGACTATCACACGCATCTAACAGTTCCGGTGTAGGTGGATTATGACTGGTACGATATGCATTGACTCCCATATTCTTTAAGAGTCTCGTCCTGTAATACTGCATGTAATCCGGCAATGCACTTCCGAGTCCCGCATGATCCTGATGACAGTTTACTCCGAACAGTTTGATACTTTTTCCATTTAAAAAAAAACCGTTTGGTTTGATTTCAATGGTTCGGATACCAAATCGTTTTACCTGTCGATCTGTCAATTGATTATTAGTATAAAGTTCAGTAACTATCCGGTAGAGATAAGGATCTTCCAGTGACCACAGATGTGCTCCTGAAATAGATACAGTCTGTTTAATCGGCCGGTTTTCATCACTAGTCAACGTTCCTGTGCTTTCTATGGTTTTTATGATAAGGTTGCCTTCCCGATCAAGCACTGAATGGATTAATTTATAGTTTGCATCCGTATGCTTATTATTTTCAACAGGTGTCTCAAAACTTATTTTAGTATTAGTTCCTGTTGTATTTGAATAAATGAATGTTCCTTCATCAGCAATATGAACCGGTTCAAATTGATTCAACCATACATGACGGTAAATGCCTGCACCTTCATAAAACCAACCTTCATATTGAGTAGCATCAACTCTTACGACAATCGTATTAGGTCGATCAAACCATACAAAATCAGTGATGTCATAGGTGACCCCCATATAACCACTTTTATTGTTCCCTAAATAAAAACCATTAACCCAGACAGTGGCATCCCTGAATACACCATCGAATTGAAGCGTGTACCTTTTAGCAGTGTCTTGTTTATTGAGTGCAAATTTTTTTCGATACCATCCGATACTAGTCTCCGGGAAATAACCACCAACCGGTTTATATCCATGTACACTAACCCCAAAATCATTTTTATTTGAAAAAGGCAATTCAACAGCCCAATCATGAGGCAGGTCAAGTGATCTCCAAAGGCTATCATTAAATCGTGGATCGATAGCGGTACCAAAAGCTCCCCCGGATTTAGAAAAAATAGTGTTCAGTCCATAATTAAAATCTTTCTCAGGAATGGCTCCATGACCAAAATGAAATTTCCAATCCTGGTCCATAAGTTTTTTCTGGCGGGCATCCTGAGTAAGGGCAGTTTGTACTATAATAATGTTGATCAATAAATGAATCCATACTTTCATACATCGTTTAGTTTTAAAATTTATAGGGATAGGTCATAAATTGAAACACCGGTAAGGCTTTACCCTGAAAGTCAAAAAATGTATTGTTATCCCAACTGGACCCCGTACCCCATCCATCTTTTAAGTTTGAAGTAATCCAACCCGGTTCCCAATACATGATACCGGTGCCACCTCCTGCAATGACTGCCTGGGTTAAATCTTTCATATAATTCAATTGGGATGTATCACTCACACCATATGTCGCAAAACCTTTATCTCCCGGGATAATATTTGAATAGGTATCCGCATTTTTATTCGTCCATGGATATGCTGTCTCAGCGATCATTATTTTTTTACCATATTTTGTTTTCAGAGATGAAATAATGTTTGTTACTTCAGGCAGTGTGGAGATAGTAGACCAATTGAAATAATGAGATAATCCAAGTATATCAAAATCCGTAACACCGCCAAGATTCACCACCCCATTGGTCCAATATTCAGCGTTTTGTAATTGTGCAACATGTAGAAGTATTAACGGTTTAATCGTTGAGTTTTTTGAAAAGTCCCGTACAGCGGAGATACCTTGTTTTAATAAATCAGCAAAAGGTTGAAAATTATTATTCACTACTTTGCCCAGCGGAAAAAGCATTCCCTGGTTCGTTTCATTTCCTATTTGGATTATTTCCGGAACCAATGATTGACTCTGCAGAAAAAGTAAAACCCGACTGGTGTAGTTATATACTGAATCTTTTAATTGATTATAATTTAAATTCTTCCAGGCTGCAGGAGTTTCCTGAGTACCCGGGTCCGCCCATCGATCTGAATAATGCAAATCAAGATTTACAGCCATTCCAGCTTCTTTAGCACGACGGATAGATTTAACCACATCATTAAGATCATTATAAATTTTCCCATTATTCAAACCTGATTGCCATGTCGGCGTATGCCATAGGCGGATTCTAACGAGGTTAGCTCCATGTGATTTAAATATTTTATATGGATCTCTGATCTGACCTGAGTCCTGGTATTGACCACCCTGATCTTGTATAATGTTTACATAAGATAAATCAGCACCCATCACAAATTTGTCCCAGATATATTGAACAGGTGTTGTTGGATTTGGCATAGGATCAGGATGGGGATCGCCACCTTCCGGATCCTTCTTACACAAAATGAGACCAAAACTGCAGATAACAAGTAATAAGCAATATTGATAAGATCTAATCATGATGTTTTTTATATGAAGATTCTCTGAAAAAAGGTATAGGTTCCAGTTTTATATTCTTTACGGTTAGTGGTGATTCTCCGGGTTGGGTTTGAATGATTTCCAGAATTAAGTTGAATGCTTCTTTACCCATATTTACGGTTTGCTGATCAATAGAAGAAAGACTCGGCGTGATGTGTTCATCAAATTGTTCATTGGCAAAACCGATCACACCTACATCCTGTGGTATCGAAATGCCTTTGCTTTTTAATTCCTTGATTACGCCAAGAGCGGTAAAATCCTCCACAGCAAAGAATGCATCTGGTTTTTTCTTTTGATCAAAAAGATGTCTTACTCCTGCTCGTCCTGCTTCAATAGATACATTTCCCACATAGACCATATTCTTTAAATAAGGTTTTCCATGATCCGCTAAGGACTTTTTATAGCCATTTAACCGGTCTTGAAAAATCTTCATATGCAGTGGTCCTGAAATATGAGCTATTGTATCATAGCCTTGCTCTATCAGATGGCTTGTCGCTATATATGCTCCTTTAAAATCATCTATGACCACGGAAGGAATACCCAACTGATCATTATTCCGGTCAAAAAATACAATGGGAATACTTTTGTTTTTTATTTCGAGGAAGTGTTTGAAATCATCTGTTCCCTTAGAGAGGGATACGAGAATACCATCCACTCGTGCAGATATAAAAGTTTCTAATCCTTTGATTTCATTTTCTTTCAATTCATTCGTTTGAAATATCAATACTGTATAACCTTCCAGGTTGGCACCACTTTCGATACCATGAACTACACTTCCAAAAAAATTAATCTCAGCACTGGGTATCATCACTCCGATGACATGTGTACGGCCTGATCGTAAGGATGAAGCTATTTTATTTATTTTAAAATTGAATTTTTTAGCACATTCCTGTACCCGTTGCTTCATTTCAAAACTAATACGGGGATGATCTTGTAATGCCCTCGATACGGTGGCAGCAGTCGTATTTAATTCTTTAGCCAAATCCAGGATCGTAATCCTTTTTTTCATGTGTAATCGTTTACGCTAAATTATGTATTCTTTTGATTAAACTATCCTTTTAAGCTAAAATTAATCGTCGTCGTCGTCCCCTTTAAGTGGAATAATAAAAGCGGCCCTTCGTGGGCCAGGAAATGGAACGTTACTACCTTTTAATCCATGCCACAGTACTTTGCTGAATTCAAAATCATTGTTCGTGTCCTCTTTTACAAAATCAAAAAGTTCAGACCGTCGTTGCCACTCATTCATTACCGTATTCCTTTCATCAAAATCAACACCAGGTATGATAGCTGAGAAATTAAAAGGCTTTGGAATTGAATCAAAACAACGCCATAACGGCATTGCTGCTGCATCATACTGAGTCATTGGCGACATGCCCAAAATCAATTCTATAGTTCGCAATACTGAAGAAGTGGTATATGCAGTATGATCTATAAAATTTCTTTTTACATAACCACCAAAAATATAGACGGGGCTTCTATGAGCGTCCACATGATCAGCTCCATTTTGAGCATCATCTTCAAGTACAAATACAGCGGTTTCATTCCAAATGGAGCTTTTTGATAATGCTTCCAGAAACAGACCTACGGCGAGATCATTATCTGCTACATGAGCATAAGGAGTAGGTCTTCCTTTACGAAGGCCTTCTGTATGATCATTTCCAAAACGTACTGTATTAAATTGAGGCACACTGTTTACTGAAAGCAGCGAATCAAATTCCTGTTTCCATATTCTGAATCTTGTAGTATCCCTGGTGTTTAAACTATAACCGGGATACTTTGTATTAAAATGGCCTTTAAGTATTGGGATATTAGCTTTGTTATCGTCAGCAAATTCACCATACGTTCTAAAACTAATACCATACCGGTGGCAATTATTCCAGATAAATCCATTCTTATTGTTGGCAATCTCCCGTTCACCTTCACCACCATACGTTCCTCCCCGCGCACCATAACTGGATGGCCATGTTTTCTC
>JBDTUE010000146.1:0-10576 GCA_040007895.1 Saprospiraceae bacterium
TTGACGATTGACAATTGACGATTGACAAAATCCCGAAATCTGCAATCCGAAATCCGAAATATGCTTGACGATTGACGATTTTAGGATTGACAATTAAAAAAAAATTCAGTCTTTCGGTCTTTCGGTCTTTTTAGAATATGGTTAATGGTTAATGAAGCTTGACCTTTAAAACTTTAAATGGCGGATTGTCTGGCCATCATTGATTAATTGTTTCAATGAATCAATTCCTATTTTCAAATGGGTTTCTAAATATTCTATAGTGACTTTCTTATCACCCTCTTCAGTTTTTACTCCCTCGGGAACCATGGGAACATCTGATACTAATAACAAAGCACCGGTAGGAATCTGGTTTTTAAAAGCGGTAATAAATATAGTAGCCGTTTCCATATCAATGCCCATGCATCGCAGTTTAACGAGGTATTCTTTAAACTGATCATCATATTCCCACACTCTTCTGTTCGTGGTGTATACTGTTCCAGTCCAATAATCCCGTTGATAATCCCGTATCGTAGTTGAAATTGCTTTCTGCAAAGCAAATGCCGGAAGTGCGGGTACTTCAGGAGGGAAATAATCATTGCTTGTACCCTCTCCCCGTATTGCAGCAATGGGTAATATAAGATCTCCAACGGCGGTCTTATTCGATCTTAGTCCACCACATTTACCGAGGAATACACAGGCTTTCGGTTTGATAGCTGATAAAAGATCCATGATGGTAGCTGCGTTAGGACTTCCCATACCAAAATTGATAATAGAAATGTTTTCTGCTGTGGCACTATCCATCGGCCGGTCTCCACCCTCTACCGGTACGTTGTGCCATTTGGCAAAGAGTTCAACATAATTATTAAAATTGACAAGGATGATGTATTCACCAAACTTGTCCAAGGGTACGCCGGTATACCGGGGTAACCAGTTTTCGACAATATCCTTTTTAGATTTCATAGCTGGTTGAATGGAAGATGACATACTATTACTGCAAGTTACTATTTATTGGGTTGCATTTTTTTGCTTCATCGATCCTGTTTTAAAACTCAAACTCAGGTAATCAAATGAATCCTGGTAAAATTAAACATATTAAATAAAATTGTAATATATTTTATACCTTTAACTTGAAAAAATATTCTGAATATCATGCTAAAGCTGGATCATATCGGCATTGCAGTAAAAAATCTGGCCGTTGCTCGCGAAGTATACACTATGCTTCTGAATCAAGAACCTTATAAAAAGGAAACAATAGAAGATGAAAAAGTAACTACCCTTTTTTTTAATGCCGGAAATACTAAAATCGAATTGCTGGAAGCAACCGATGAACATAGTGTCATCCGGAAATTCATTGAAAAACGCGGAGAAGGACTCCATCACATAGCGCTCGAAGTAGAAGACATCTATATTGCCATTGAAGAATATAAAAAGAAAGGATTCCAGTTTATCAATGAGAAACCACACAAGGGTGCAGACAATAAATTGATTGTTTTCATTAAACCCAGGATGGCACATGGGGTATTGGTTGAACTTTGTCAGACAATAAAATAATAAGTTTTTGATTTACAACCTGCTGTTATTAATCGGGGGGCTGATTGCCGGGATTATCAATACACTGGCAGGTAATGGATCTGTGATTACACTAAGTTTATGCACCGAAGTGATTGGTTTGAGTCCATCGATAGCCAATGCGACCAACCGGTTAGGAATCCTGACTCAAAGTATCGCCGGTACTGCCAGTTTATATTCTCATAAAAAATTATTATTAAAAGGAACGTATACTTCCATTCTGGTGGTATTCTCAGGGGCATTGATAGGAATATGGCTGGCAACCATACTTCATGATGAAACTATAAATCAAATGTACCCCTGGTTTTTAATATTTATTTTTATTGTGCTCCTTTTAAAACCGGAGCGATGGCTCAAAACCATACCGGTTCAGGATTTTATACCTCCCTGGTATATCTGGCCGATTTATTTTTTAATAGGAGTCTATGGTGGTTTAATTCAAATAGGAATCGGGGTATTTTATTTAGCAACATCCATTATGATCAACCGGATTCCCTGGCTCCATGCCAATTCAGCTAAAATTGTCGTCACCGGATTATTCACCATAATGGCTTTGATCTTTTTTGGCATCCATGGATTAATACACCTTCATACAGCCATTTTCCTCGCTATAGGGCAAACTATCGGGGCATGGATGGGTGTAAAATATTTAAGCCGAAATACGCGTGCTCAAACCATAAGTTATTATCTACTATTGATTATCACCGGTGCTACTATTATCAAACAATTTTTATTCTAGTCGGGGAGATAAGACATATATTTCGATTGACTGGCCATTTACCCTTCCCTGTCAAATAGGCCCAAACAGCAGGTATTTCGACTTTTTTTGCAGTGAAAATCAGGCATAATTCATTTTGGGTAGTAATTTCTGTGTTAATCAGCCGCATATTTTAATTTCCACTTCACGATTAATTCTTTTCGGGTTAATTTGGCAGTCTGCTTCTTACCTAATCTTTATCCTGCATCTAAAATGAAAAAATCACTTTGGCTAATCACAGGTACTTATTTGATCCTTGTCTGTGCTTGCTCCTCTGAACGTTTTAGTACGTATCGCCAATTAGATTCTAAACTCCAAAAAAATATTTTGTTTAAAAACATCCTGGATAGTTTTAGTAAATACGAATCCCAGATCATATTTACCCAGATCAACCGGGATAAAGACAATAAACCACTATTCAAATCATATACGTGGAATCTTAAACCAGAATTTTATTTCTATCCGGCTTCTATGGTCAAAATGCCCGCTGCATTGATTGCAGTGGAAAAAATTAATCATCTAAATACATTGCATCCCGAATTAAATTTATTTACACCGGTACGCTACGAAGCCGGGCATAGTCCTCAAACTTCCTTTTTATCAGATTCTTCCTCCTGGAATCAACAGGCAAGTATAGGTCATTTCTTAAAAAAAATATTTTTGGTCAGTGACAATGAAGCTTTTAACCGCACCTATGAATTTATAGGACAAGCTGAGCTTAATCAAAGATTAAAAGAATTGGGTTACAGGCACACTCATATTATCCATCGGCTGGATGCTCCTGAATATAATTTTGAGGCTAATAAATACACGAATCCTCTGGAATTTGCTATTGAGGACAAAATGATTTACCAGCAACAGGAGCAATATAATCCTGAAGATGTAAGAATCACCAAGCTGGAATCTTTAAAAAAAGGAACTGATTATATTTCGAATGATAGCACGATTCATAAACCATTCGACTTTAGTAAAAAAAATTATTTCGCTTTGCAGGATATGTCCGATATGATTCAGTCTATTATGTTTCCAGGTACATTGACTCATATCAAACCATTTGATCTGAAAGATGATCAGCTCCAATATATCCGTAGTTGTATGTCAAAACTTCCCCGGGAAAGTAAACATCCCATATACGACACCACGCACCAGGATGGATATTGCAAATTTTTTATGTTTGGAGATAAAAAAACAAAGATGCCGGATCACATCAGGATATTCAACAAAGTCGGTTGGGCCTACGGCTACTTAACCGATGCTGCCTATATCGTAGATTTTAAAAACAAGGTGGAGTTTATTTTAGCTGCGACTATAAATTGCAATCTTGACGGAATCTATAATGATGGGATTTATGAATACGACTCTTTAGGTCTACCGTATTTGAGTCAGCTGGGCAGCTTTTTTTATAATCATGAAGTACAGCGCAAACGGAAACACGTGCCTGATTTGAGTACTTTTACATTTGAATACAAAGAATGAAATCACATCCTCAATCGGCTGACCTATTCAGCCAATCCAACCCTAAGACATTACGGGAAGAATTTTATAATGCGTTATCTAAATTATCTGTTGATCAGAAAAAAGCCGTAGAGCTCATTGACGGACCCGTGATGGTACTGGCAGGTCCAGGTACCGGAAAAACACAGGTGCTGGCAGCCCGCTTTGGTTATATACTGGATCAGACCGATACGTCGATACAACAAATCCTTTGCCTCACGTATACAGAAGCAGGTGTAGCAGCTATGCGGGAGCGATTGATTCAATTCATCGGGCCCGCAGCACATGGTGCTCAAATTTATACCTTTCATGCATTTTGTAATAAAGTCATTCAGGAAAACCCTGAATATTTCTTTGATTTCAAAAAATATAAACATGCAGACAAACTAAAGATTTTTGAAATCATAGAAGAGCTCATGAATGATTTGCCGGATGAACATGCATTCAAGCGAGTCATTGGAGATAAACATTTTGATGTAACCAGGTTATACCGTTTGTATGAAATTATAAAAAAGGAAGAAATCGATATTGCCCAGATGGTTGAACGAATTAAAGATTATGTCTTCCGGCTCATGGAACATGATGAAGATTATATCAACAAAAGGGTAAAACATACTAAACAATTAAAAGCACCCTACTTTATCGACAGAGCTAAATTCATTAGGAATATAGAAGCAATAGAGACTTTTGACCGCTATACCGAAAAAATGCACGCAGCGCAGTTGATCGATTTTACTGACCTGCTGATTGAAGTAAAAAAAGCGTTTAATACGTATCCCGATCTATTGGCTAAATACCAGGAGCAATACCAGTATTTTTTAGTGGATGAATACCAGGATACGAATAAGATTCAAAATACTATATTAATGAATCTCTGTGCCTATTGGGAAAAACCCAATTTGTTTGTAGTAGGTGATGATGATCAGGCTATCTTCAGATTTCAGGGGGCAGACACTCAAAACCTTCTAACACTTATTCAAAAATATACTTCTATAGAATTAATCTGCATTTCGGAAAACTACCGGTCTACTCAAAGTATCCTGCATGCTGCAAATCATATTATTGAAAACATGAAGTCCGGAAGGATATCCACATTTCAATTCGAAGTTCCTCCTGAACTCTTAGCAAAAATTAATAAAAAACTAGTCGCAGCCAGACCTCATCCATATGATCATCCACCCTCTATGAAGAGGTTTATCAATACGCAGCAGGAAACCCTCGCGGTATATGAATTCATTAAAAATACATGGAATCAAAGTCCATCATCGATCAGTGATATAGCGATCATAGTAAGACGGAATAAAACTATTAATGATCTTGCCTATTTACTTGAACTGGATGGTATACCTGTTAATTTAAAAAACGGAAAAGATATCCTTCAGGAACCCTACATACAACATATCATTTTATTGTTGCGATATCTGAATGCTGAATATTATCAAAGTCAATCCGGTGAGCCCTATTTGATTCAATTAATGTATTTGCCCTATTGGGGGCTTCAAACCAATGACGTTGCAAAAATTGCTTTTCTGGAACGCAAAACCAGAGAAAATAAAAACCTGGCCGAAAAAATCCTTAGTCCTGAAGCATGGCCCATGGCTTTGTTTGAAAATAAAAAAAGTATTGAACGATTTATTCTAAACACACAAAGATGGATTCAGCATCTTCCTCCAACACAGGCATTGCTTCAGATAGTGGAAGACATTGTGCGGGAATCAGGATTAATGCAATGGGCTTTAATCTCCAAAGACCGGAACTGGCATCTGAGATGTTTGAATTCCTTTTTCCAATTTATTCAGAATGAATCCTATACGCATCCCCAGGTTAGTCTTACAGAGCTATTGGGTAAAATCAAAAAGATGGAGGATTACGAACTGTCCATTTCAGTCGAAGCAGGTTATGCTTCCAATAAAGGAGTGAATATATTAACTGCACATGGGGCCAAGGGATTAGAATTTGATACGGTATGGATCATGAATGCTGTTGATTCTGAATGGGAGAAGTATGGGGCAAACAATGAAACCCCTTACAAACTTCCAAAAACCGTAAGGCAGGTAGATCAGACGCCGGACACAAAATTATATGATGAACGAAGATTATTCTATGTAGCCATGACCAGGGCTAAACATAATCTGATTATATCCTGGTCGAACAGCCGGGCCGAAAATCAATTACAAAATGAAAGCCAATTTGTAACTGAGCTATCTGATTTTCTCAAGATAGGATCCCATGAAACACAAAAAGTCTCTGATGATTTACTGAATAAAAAAATATCACTGATCCAAAACAGGAATGTCACCCCACCTGCATTAATTGATCATGAGCTCATAGATGAATTTCTGAAATCATTTGTGATGAGTAGTACGGAACTCAATCTATATTTAAACTGTCCAAGGAAGTTTTATTTTGAAGAGATTTTAAAAGTGCCCCAGGCTCCCAATGCACATCAGGGTCTTGGACTAAGTGTGCACAGTGCATTAAGCGAATTTTTTTCCAATGCTTTAAATCAGGCTACCGGAGATTTTGATGCTGACCGGTTAGTTCAGTTATTTAAAACCTATTTGAAAAAAAATGAATGGTATTTTACAAGGGATGAGTATGAAGGATTAATACGCAGCTTTTCAAATCAATTGCCATTGTTCCTAAAAGAACATAAAAACATTTGGCGAGGTGTAGAAAAATTTAAGCTTGAATATTTTTTAGATCGGATCAATTTTAATGGAATCCCTATTAATGGCAGAATAGACCAGGTGATTATGATCGATGGCAAATCTATCATCTTAGATTTTAAATCCGGCAAAGGAGACAGCACCAGTTCTGCTCAAAAAGTAAAAAAGCCCTGGAGAAATGCTAACGGCATGACTCTTGGAGGAGACTACTGGCGACAAGGTGCATTCTATAAATTTTTACTGGATGCCGATCCCTTCACCATATGGAATGTACAAAAAAGCAGTTTCTTATTTCTTCAACCGAATAAACTGGATCCTCACAATTTTAAACATGAAGAATACTCATATTCAGAAGAAGATCTTCGTATCGTGGAAACTCAGATAAAAAATACCTACGAGAATATATTGAATCATCAGTTTGATCAAGGATGTGATAAACCGGAATGTGATTGGTGTACTTATGTAAAGACGCACCAGTTGATTACTAATCTTGAATTTTCAAGGGAGTAAATAAGGAGTCAAATACAAATCCTAATACAAATTCAAATACAAGTTCAAGTTCAAGTTCAAATTCAAGTTCAAATACAATTCAATTCAAAAAATGAATATGTGCTATGTATACAGGGATTTACCAATAGTCTTTGAATGATGTAAATTTGGACTTGAAGAATGAATTGATTAAAAAGTAAATGCAGGTTCAATCTCCAACTCAAATTCACAAAGCGAATATTACTTTGTTGAATTCAGGGTTCTTACCAATAGTATAAATGAAAGTACGGAAGTAGCCTGAGCTAACGTTTGAGATAAGACTCTTTCCCAATCCACTTTCCTTCTGGCAGGAATCGCAACCCCTTTAGCATCTACTCCGCCGCCGACTCCGGATCGTTTACGTACAGCTTTCACTCCTACACGAACTATACTTCCTTTTTCAACCTTAGGATAAAATTTGAATAAACCTAAACTAACTGTTTTTTGTATCCGTCCATTTGGTCTTAATACGGTGATGCGGCCCCTTGATCCTTCCTTAGAGACCCCGGCAGCATATTTATCTACATAATGTTTTGCATTTCTGTTCGGCTCATAGGCGATATTGATTCTGTTATTAGCACCGATTACTTTTTCAGGATAGAGTTCAACAGCATCCGTAGCTCCTTCTACCCGTACATAGTCTATTAATTTAGGGATAGTCAAACGATCCCCGACTTTTAAAATAAGATTGTCTTGTGACTTGGTATCTTTTAAAGCCTTGGGCATCTGGAACACGATGTATCCTGTATTATCTTCATTTCTGTATAAGGTCACTCCGGGAATGAAAGCCTCTTCGGTAGGCCCACCTGCACGTCGAAGTAAATCTACTACTGTCTCATTGGGTTTAATTAATGCATAAGTACCCGGAAACTGAACTTCTCCCTCTATTAGGATATTTTCCTGCAATTTAAAATCCGGAACAGTTCTTACTTGTATCTGATCAAATGGTTTTAATAAATATTGACCTTGCTGATCATTAAGTGTAACGTCCCTGTTAAGTGTAAGATTGGCAACTACGGTTTTAGTTGGCCTGTTTTCATCCAGAACTACTCTGAATATTTCAATTCGGTTAGTTGCTGCTTCCATGGTAAATCCACCTGCTAGTATTACAATATCTTTTAGCGTAAAGCCAGGACCATATACAAAAGTACCTGGTCTGCGAACCGATCCGGATATTGTAATAAAAGATTGATCAAAGAAAGTCCGGTCATTGTATACGATCAATTCGTCATTGGGTTCCAGGGTCAAATCAAAAGCTGATCCGGGAGTTTCTATTGCTTTTTTAGAATTGAAAAGGATGTAATCTCTTTCTACAAAATTGTCTTTATTCACTCTTTTGATATACCCAAAGTCCAGTGCATCCTCCACTAAACCTCCGCCCATGATGATCAGATCGCTGATCCGTAATGATTTTTTTAAG
Source organism: Saprospiraceae bacterium (assembly GCA_040007895.1). GTDB lineage: Bacteria > Bacteroidota > Bacteroidia > Chitinophagales > Saprospiraceae > JADJLQ01. The sequence goes on from JBDTUE010000146.1 coordinate 8,417, forward strand.
TCATAGGCTACCCTCACAGATTGTCTTACGGCACCAGAAAGAGATACCACTGCAGCATCTATATAAGAAGACAGAGAGTATATCAATAACCTATCTTGCAATTTTAAAGGAATATTATCCGGACTTGATGGGTTTTCAATTATATTCTTGATGTTGAGTCTGTTGACTGAAGTCGTTCCATCTTCATTTAATCGCATCATAAATGCCAGATCCGTCTTGGCACCGAATCGCAATTTACCTTTGTCCACCAGATCAGATACTTTCATTCCGTCACTTAACTGATACGTACCAGGAGTCTCTACCCTACCTTCAATATATACCACCGCTTCAGCAGGCAAAGGAATATTTTTTATGCTCACGATGTCACCGCTCATTAGCGTAAAGTCATCTTTTTTATCTTTCAAATCTTTTAAAGGAACATCGATAATGGATTCTTTATCATCTACAAATCTTTTCACCTGAATACTTTTTTGGTAAGCATCTTCCCTCAGGCCTCCAGCGTATTCTATAAGTTTCATCAGATCTTCTCCTTTGATCAATTCATACCTCAAAGGCCTTCGCACGGCTCCGGTGATGCTGACTACTTTTTCAGCAATGGGGATATGGATAATATCATTTTGTTCAAGGTAAAAATCCTGGGCGATCGCTGGATTGTTAATAAATTCATAGACATCGAGACGGCGAACATTTTTACCCCGGATCAATTTAATATTCCTTACACTACCAATTTTATTAGGTCCGCCCGCAGCTACGAGCGCATTGATTGCCGTATTGGTGGCAGGCATATTAAAGGTGCCTATTTGCTCTGCTTCACCAAATATATTGACTCCGATCTCCCTGGAATAATCAATCGTCATTTCAAACTCATTGACATCAAATACATAATAAGGTCTCAGGTTTTGTTGCAGGACCTGACGGGCCTGATCATAGGTAAGACCTTTAATATACACCCGGGGATAAGCAGCAATTTGAATATATCCCTGCGAATGAATCTCAAGATTTTTAAAATCAACTTTTGATCTTCCAAAAATGTGAATATTGATAATATCTCCTACCCCTAAAACATACGTACCGGGAGGCTTAATATTTTCTGACTTGTTATAAGCCTGAAGGCTTTTGTTTTTAAAAATTTCCTGTCCATATACCAGACCGGAAATATCTAATGGTTGCGCATGAACTCCACTTTGAGTATTTGAAGTCTTACTTGTACTTACTGCAGGCAAATAAATAATTGAATCTGATTTAACCGTTTCATCTTTTGGTTGGGAGGTATTATTTGGCAGTACCGAATCTTTAGGTGTCTGAGGTTTTCTCACCGTAGTGTCCACAGCTCTAAACTGTCTTCCATTGGGATCAGCAGATAATTTTTCTGCTTCGAGTTCATCCATAGCCTGAGCTATCACAGTTTGAAAACGGAGAGCGTCTTCAGGGGTAAGGCTTTGAAGGTCATTCAAAAAAATTCCTTTCTCAGCTAACTTATCCTCTAGTTCTTTTTCGGTAATTCCTCTTCGGGCTAATTCCGAACCGGCATTTCTATTTGCATTTAAAAGATTGGGGACCTGTCCCTGTAGTGACGGAGAAAAAACAAAACAAGCAAGAGAAAAAATAAATACTACATATTTACTCATTCATTATCGGTTTTGATATTGTTGTTCATAATATGTCTGATAAGCCCCAGAGGTTACTTCATGAAGCCACTCCTTTTCTTTTAGATACCAGTCGATAGTCATTTCCATTCCTTCTGGCGGTTTAATACGAGGTTGCCAGCCTAATTCATTTGAAAGTTTGGAAGGGTCGATGGCATATCGCTGGTCATGTCCTGGTCTATCTTTCACGAAAGATATCAGGGACTCAGATTCACCTTCTACTCTTCCAAGTTTAGCATCCATGATTTTACACAATAATCGCACCAAATCAATGTTTTTCAATTCATTGTGTCCTCCGATAGCATAGGTCTCTCCCCTATTTCCCTGGTGGGCAATGAGATCAATGGCATCAATATGATCCTGTACGTATAACCAATCCCGCACATTACTGCCATCTCCATAGACAGGGATCTTATTTTTCTTTAAGATATTTTGAATGACTACCGGGATTAGTTTTTCTGGAAATTGATACGGTCCGTAATTATTGGAACAATTAGAAATCACGACCGGAATA
>JBDTUE010000147.1:0-10548 GCA_040007895.1 Saprospiraceae bacterium
CTAATTTCTAGATTCTTATACATCACATATATATTAGTATACCCTAAAGTCCCATGCTTAAAAGCTCCAGGTACTTCTCCTACTATTTCAAACCCAAGGGAGAGCCAAAGCTTTACAGCAGCTTCATTGCTTTTTACTACATAATTAAACTGTATGGCTCTATACCCTCTGCGACGCGCTTCATCTATAGAATGCTGTCCAAGCAATTTTCCAACACCCAAACCTCTAGCGTCAGGAGACACCATATAAGCACCATTCCCAACATGCGAACCAAGATCGGGCCTGTTGTCCCTGAGTACATACGTGCCTAAAATCATATCGTTTTCTTCGGCTACAAAAGTGTATGCATCGGAAGGGCACCAATACTGGAGCATTTTTTCGCGGGAAGAGTCCGGAGAAAACAAATAAGTATCAGAACCGGAAATTACAGATTGAATGATATACCAGATGGAATCATAATCATCCGGAGTAGCAAGGCGAATAGTCATGCCTGCAAAAATATAAATTGTATTGATAGTCAACCTCATTATCATTCGACCCTCCTTGGTGAACAGAGATGATCTTGCGATTTACAATTAGAGAGCAAGCTGTATCAGTCTTTTATTTTTGCATATTCACTGTAAGGTACTGTTATCGTTTTTTCTTCTCCCCGATAGGTAATTTTTACTTTTAGACCTATTGGATTTATAAATTGAAAGCTGCCATCCTTATTTATTCTGCCATCTGCTGTGTTGAGCAATGTAAACTCGGCTGCATAACTTATAGAACATTTCAATCCATTAGAGTAGATGATTATTGGATTTAAACGCGGATATATTTTTCCGGTAACAACACTTTTAATCATCTCTTGTTGAATTTCCCAATGATACGTGTTGGTATCTGTCTTTCCTGCAAAAAGTAAAAGCATATTTTTTATCCTATCTCCGCGCCAACTTTCAATATCATGAAGGCCTCCAAAATCCTCGTAGTAAAAAATCTGCTGAAGGATGAGTAATTTGCTGTAAAGGAGCATAGGAACATAATAATTCCATTCCCCGGTACCAACGTCAAAATAATAAACCTGGTGAGCTTGGGCTTTACTCCCTTCTTTAAATATCTGAAAATTATTAACCCAATAGGATGGAGATAAGGCGCCGGAAAAAGTAAACACATCTGGATAATTTAAGGCAGCCCAGGTGGCATGTAAACCTCCAAAAGAATAACCGGCAATACCATATACCCGGTTTGTTTTGTAGGTCTTTTCTATATAGGGGATGATTTGTCTTATTATTTTTTCAGTGTATTTACCTGCATTGGGTTGATAATCTCCAAAGTCCTGTCGGGCTCCTTCATCGGAGTATGGAACATAATTACTCGTTCGATTGACATCACTATGTATTCCTACAATGATAATAGGTTCAATCCATCTTGAATTAATTAACTCATCGGCAGTTTTGTCCATGCGTAAACTGTACTCATCAAACAAAGTTTGACCATCATTAAAAAACAAAACCTTTGCATTTTTTACTGAATCATATCCGGGAGGGAGATAGACAGAAAGTTTGAAGCCCGAAACTGAATGTTCTTCAATTTTACTTATTTGGTGTTGTGAGAAAACCGGTAAACAGGAATAAAATAAGTATAAAACTATCTGGATTGTTTTAATAATTCGTTCCAAGATTTTAGTTGTTTAACTTCATTTATAAAAACCTGAATGTGTTTTTAAATATTTTTTTTGAAGGAAGGTCCCAACTTTCATTCAGGATTTAAAAACCTAATTTCCCTTTATTGAGTAGGTGAAGGGGTACTGTTGCCGGCATCATAGACAAATTTCCATGTTCCGTCTTTTTGTTTATGCCAGATTGTACAGTAATTGGTATAGGTGGTGGTATCTTTTCCCTTATAAGTTGAAAATCCGAAGCTATATCCCATATCCCCACTAGCTGATGCTTCGATTTTAAATGGCTTCCAGGTGATTTCTTTTATGATTGGTTTATCTGCCCAGGCGATCTCTGCTTCATGTTTGCTTTTAATGGGTAATTTATCTGCTCTGGGTATGATCATACTATCTTCAGCATAGGTCAATAAAGCTTTAAAAAATCCTTGTTCAACGGCTAGATTACTCATTGCTATATCTGCATTAGAAATTTCATGGATAGCCTGCTGACTTAAATCCGGCTTCACCTGCTTACAAGAACAAAAAATTAAAAGTATAAAAAGTACAATTTTCATTTAGTGTCTGTTTGTTTTTTATAATGGAAATCAGACCGTTTCTTGCTTCCATCGATCCCATCGTCGATCCAGGCGTGCAGAGAATCGGCCGATATTAAATGATAAACAATTCGCTTTGGAAAATCATGTTGCGGGTTTTCAAAAACAAATTCATTGTCCTTTGAACTGGTCATGGTAAAAGAAATGGGCATTTTATTGTTTTGATCTTCAACTCGGGAGGTATAAGATATACCACCTTCGGAAGCCTTTAGTTCCACACGCTCATTGACCATAGTGTCTTTCCCTTTGATCATAAAACCTTTGCTTTGAAGAAAATATTTATCCACCATTTTCCATTCTTCACAGAGCGAACCGTTTTTAATATTCATTTTCCATACTCCTTCAAGTCCGTATAATTTTTTGAATGTTTTTTTATTATTGGATATTGTGGTAAAAGCCATCATACAAAAAAAAACAAAAAAGAGAATCATTAAACGTTTCATCGCTATTTTTTTATTTTAGAACTACTTAAAAATTAATTCTGTAACATTAATAGATGCATCTGGTTTCGCTACTTAGTAATTCACAATATCCTTACCCTCGGTAATTAATTGTTTTAATTTTTCAATATAAGCTTTTGAATTCTGATCGGGTACTAATGAGATAGCACGGTCTGCAAATTTTAATGCATCCATTTTATTCCCATTGACCGCCAATCCCTTTGCCATACCTATACTTGTGTATACATCCTCAGGGTGTTTATCATAATTTATTTTGTAAATATCCAGGGCCTCTTTATTTTTTTTCATTCTTAACAGGCTACGGCCGTAGGAATTTAATTGTAATAATGTTCCCATGGGCAGGGCCTTTTTCATTAATGAATCCGCTTCTTGTTTTTTCCCTGTTTTTTCCATTAGTCCGGCATAGGTTGAAAGTGTCAAAAAATTGGCTTCGCCAAAATAAGTATTTATGCTGCGGTCCGCCCAGGATAAACCTTCTTCGATGTTTATATTATTAACCAGGCAATAATTGGCAGCTTGTTGCATATTTTGCCAGTAACGATAAAAATCTCCGCTGTTAAATAGTTTCCGGTATTCAGCTATTTGTGTTTTTTGTAAATCCACGGATACCGTAAATGGTATTTTTACTTTCTCCCAGAGTAAAGCAACGACCGCACTATTCTCGGATTCATCTTCAAATTCGTATTTCAACCACTCGGTACTTGAAGTTAATTTGATCACCGGCGCTTCCGTACGCAGAGCATCATCTTTAGGGTCATAATAAAAACTACCCCATGCTGTATTAAACTTTGAGAATATAACAGTGGCTTTCTCTTCACCCATAGCGATAAAAAAACCATACTTGCCTGCAACCAATATTTTTCCATTAATTAATACATCGGTGGAAAATTCAATAGTGGTATTTTCATTTGCACCGGCACGCCATGGCGCCGCTTTACTGGTACCATCGTCCAGATCAGCAAAACCGTAATGAACGACACTGCCCCAGATTTTTCCTTCTCTTCCTTTTACAGCAGGCCGGTCATATTTTATGAGGACATCAGTAATTCCAATTCGTTCACTGACGGATGCTTTCCGGTTACCTCCCGAAGATGGTGTAAGAACTTGTCCTTGTAGAACCGATGAGGTCACCAGGAGTAAAGCGATCAGTCTACAGAGTAAATTCATTTTATTTTAATTGATTGTTTTTATATGAAATGATTGAATAATAATTAAGTAGCATAGAGGAAGAGAACATTTAATACAGCCCCAAGCCCTTTACGTATGATCTTCCGGGACATTAGGATTTGTATGATTAGTGGTTATAATGACAAGATGGTCATATTCATCAGGGCTTAGGTAACTGTACTTCGATAACATATCGAAAAATGCACTCTACTGATTTTATTTTATACAATACTTTTATTATAAGTCTATTTTAAACAGATAATGCATTGAAAGATACTACCGTATTCTATTAATTATCAACTATTTGAATAAAATATTTTACATGTTCATTCGTATACAAATATCGTATACTCGTATACACCAGGCCCCGGTTAGTATTGAAAAAAAATAACCACTTATTCAAGAGCTTTGACCAGCGAGTCTTTGTAGTTGATACCTACTGGTAATTTTACTGCACCCAGGTGAATTTCTGCAAGGGAGTACGAGGTGACTTTGGACTTAGACACTATATAAGATTTGTGAATCCGGAGAAACTCATTATTCAGTAGTTCATTGATTTGACCTAATTGTAGTTTTGTCGTTACGGAAGTACTGTCGGTGAGATAAATCTGAACGTACTCTTTCATACCTTCTATATAGATAATTTCATTGAAATTGATTCTAACCCGTCTTTTATTTATGTTTACAAAAAGGTAATCTTTATCAAGGATCAACGGTTTAGTTTCAGGTACAGTATATCCTTCAGGATGCAGTTTATGTACAGCAGATAGGAACCTGTTGAACTCTATCGGTTTTAATAAATAATCCAGTACATTAAGTTCATATCCCTGGATGGCGAATTCATGATAAGCCGTAGTGATAATAAATTTTGAACTATCACGAACCAGTTTTATAAAATCAATGCCTTTGAGCTTGGGAAGGTTGATGTCAATAAAAATTAAATCAACTTTGTGTTGATGTACATAATCCAACGCTTGAATCGCATCGCTAAAAACAGATCGCAACTCCAGAAAAGAGACCTGGTGAATATAGTCTTCTAAAACTTCTGCCAGGAGGTGCTCGTCTTCAATGATAATGCAGCTATATTTTTTCATTCAACCAGCAAGTTTAATTTTAAATGAACAGAAAAAGATTTTTCTTTTTTTTCTAATTGCAGTTGATGCTGAGGATAGATTAATTCCAGTTGTCGTTTTACATTTGACAAACCTACCTGGCTTGATTTTTCGTGTTGCACATGTTCTTCGATAGAATTCTCTATATTAAAATCCAATCTTCCATCTTTGGTTTTCAAATTGATATTGACGAATGAATTATTTACATTTTCTGAAGATCCATGCTTAAAAGCATTTTCGAGAAACGGAAGTAATATTAGCGGCGCTATGGATTGGGTATCATCGTCGATGTCTTTGATAAAATTCACCGTCAGTTTGTTGCTGAACCGTACCCGTTCAAGATCGACATAGTCTTCGAGTATTTTAATTTCTTTGGTGATCGGGACTTTATTTTCCTTAGCCTCATATAGCATATATCGCATAAGTTGTGATAGTTTCAAGGCGACATCTGCGGCCTCGGGAGCTTTATTCCTTGATAATGCGTGTACCGTGCTTAATACATTAAACAGGAAGTGAGGATTCATCTGAGCTTTTAAAAAATTCAACTCTGAAATTAATTTTTCCTTTTCTAACTTGTTTTCTCGCTGTCTTGAATTCCTTGAAAATCGTATTAGTTCGTAGATGCATAATAAAAAAACAGGTATCAATAAATCCAGCAGCGTAAAGACTAATCCACTAATATTAAAGAAACGCAACTTTTCCATACTCATTTTATAGATATAAGGGAGTATGATATAAAATGTTACAGTGCGCTCTAGCAGGAGACCAATACACACCAGGATTAAAATCATCCAGATAGATTTGGCAGATTTTCCTCTATCCATCAGCATCGGGCTTATGACCAATAGAAAGGATGTATAAAATAGTCCCGCTTTGGCTATGAGTAAGAGCAGTGTAGTATATAATGCATGAAAATAATTAGGAGAAAAGGATTGCCAGTCATCCATAGTCACCATATTGGAGCCTGCAGTCTGTAGGGAGTCCCATAGTACATACCCTAACCAAAAAAACAAATGATGTTTTACGGATAATTTCACGAAATGAATTTCGATATAAAACGCCACTTCATGATGGTAAATATTACTTTGATATTATTGTATACCAATGGTCATTCTTAGGATATGAAATATGATTGTAAAAACCATATGAATTACTAAAACTATTTCAGTAGAGATCGACAGACCCTGTTTTTTAAAAGGTTTATTCGAATTATATGACCGAATGAATAAATTCACTCACAATTAATCAATGCATGATCACCCAATCCCGTGTTTCTCCTTTTTGGATGGTAATAGTATCTTTATTATTGCTTACAATCCCATTGCTGTTTAAAATAATAATGTTTATTTCCGACTTGGGTCCGGCTATAACCGGCATCTTTAGTTCTGGTTGACTATTACCCGGCAACCAGAAATATTCTTTGTAAACTTCATTCCTGTCTATTCGCTTAATTTTGATATGTAGTGTGTCACCAACTGGTGGGGTCTTTTCCAGATGTGAAAAGTTAATGATTCCAACGGGCTGTACAGAAAAATTGCATTCATGTACGAGCTGATCAGGTAATTTTTGAAGTGTGGTCGGCACGATCATCTGATTAATATCAAATTCTACAACACCGTAGTCTTTAATTTCAGATCCGAAATAGTAATAAAATTTTGGCACGAGCACTGCAGCCTGGAGATAGGTAATGAACCGGTAGATGATTGTATCCAGGGGATAGTTAATATCAATACGATAATTTCCATTGGCATCTGTAATGGCAGAGTCTCCACCCAGTTTTTTAGCTAAACCAATACAACACGGCTCGCCCCAATCAGTAAATACTTTTATCCCGGGCAAACCGGTACGGGTTTCATCATGAATGACTCTCCCCTGAATGGTTATGGAATACATGGCTTCTTTATCTTTCGTACATCCAGACACAAGCCAGAAGAATGCTATACATTGAATGATCATTTTATTCATATGATACAACCCATTTTTAAGTCTGAAAGATGTGAAAGAAATCCTATTATCCCTTGCTAAAATAACATTTTATAATTTTGAACGTTTTCATCACAAATTTTAACCGATGAAACTTCTTTTTATAGCTTTTTCTTTTTTTAGTACTCTTCCACTATTTAGCCAGTCTGTCCTGGGCACCTGGAAGACCGTAGACGACAGAGATGGTATAGAAAAATCATATGTTGACGTTTATGAAATTGAAGGTAAGATTTATGGTAAAGTTTCTAAATTATTAAAGGAATCTCCGGATAAACGATGTGATAGATGTAAAGGCGAGCGCAAAGATCAACTCCTGCAAGGAATGGTAGTCATTGAGGGACTTTCACACATTAATGACCATTATGGCAATGGTCGTATTTATGATCCGGTCACTGGAAATGACTATGGGTGCAGCATTTGGATAGAAAAAGACAATCCGAATGAATTGAAAGTCCGCGGTAAGCACTGGTCAGGCATTTATCGAACGCAGACCTGGTACCGGGTAATGTGATTAAGTAGTTCTGCTTGCCCAATATCCTATAAAGGTGTATACAGCTCCGGTAAGTAATAATTGAAATCCCCAATTGATCAGGGTATCACTGACAGAATGTGAATCGGAGTCTATCACTCTGAACTTATACACGACATACACGAATGCTGAAAGCAGGGTGGCCCAACCTATCCAGGAAACCGGCAAATAAAACCAACCTTTTCTTCTAAACCAGTGGAAATCCATTTTTAATTATGTTTTAAAGTAATAGTAATATTAAAGCAAGAAGGATAATCAGCACATTGAGCCACACAGATTTAATAAAGCGGATAGACTGTGGTCTTCCGGCGATGAAGTATATCTTCCAGATACTCCAGCTATTTATACATATTAATATACCAGGAATAAGGTAAAATAGAGATATGGCTAAGTATTTTTGAAAAAATACAAGTTCTACCAGGTAATTAAAAAAATTCCCTTCCGGATTAAAAAGAGCTTTTATAAGCAGCATACCTAAGATATAGAATGGAGGAGCAAGCCACCAGATACTTACGACAGATCGGTCTTTAGCTTTTATCATTTCTTTCGCCAGCATATCTTCATGTTTTAACTGATTGACTTCAGGTTTTGTCATCTGGGTTAATGAATCTTCAAATTCGTTTATATTCATATTCAATAATGTAAAAGATTAAATGGGGTTGCATTTTAAGCGAAGTTTTTCCAGTCCTCTGGACAATAATGATTTTAAGGTACCTTCATTTAGATTCAAAATTTCTGCAATTTCTTTGTTTTCTTTTCCTTCAAAATATCGTAAGGCTATTACCTCCTGGTACTTAACCGGTAGTGTTTTGACCTGTTCCAATATTGAAAGATATTGGTGATGTTTTTGCAGTTCAGCTTCAAGCCTTGCCCGGTCGTCCTCGATATAATGCCTGAAATCCTGGTTTGTATCCAGGCGTTCAAAAAGTTTATTGTGTTTTTTTTTCGCTCTGAAATACTGATTTACTTCATTCGACGCAATCCGGTAAATCCATACTTTGATCGATATACCCCTGTCTTCGAAATAGCGGATGTGTTGGAAAATTTTTGTAAACGTTTCTATGGCAACGTCTGTTGCAGTGTCAAAATCTCCAATGCGCCGAAAAATATATCCAAATATGGGTTTATAATATAGATGGAATAGTTCTGCAAACGAGGCAGGGTCTTTTTCGATTTTATGCAAAAGGGCTGATTCAGACACGATGGATAACATCAATAATACAAAAATGACCAATTGGTTGCAGAAGCCCGTTCAAAATATAGCTGAGGATTATTCGAGCATTTGAAATATCAACATGGGACGCACTATTATGATTTCAATGATTTCTTAATCGTATTCCGGCTATAAAATGAAATGTGGAAATATTCTTTTTATAGAGAATGGCTGGTCATCAACTTTATCTTTTTAAACATATCGATTTTAAAAATGTGGGAATTGTATAAAGTTTCAATGAAATTATGTAAGACTTTGTAGTGAGATGATTTTTTTGTGAAATTTATTTCATAATGTTTAAATCCACTTATTAAAAATATTTTTTAAAAAAAATTAACTTTTAACTTTTATTTTTTATTTTTTACATTATATTTAAAGAATCAAATTATCTGTGTTATTAAACATTTAGTAAACCCATATTTTCTTTTTTATTGTTATTTACCTGTTGGATAAAAATGGAAATATCCTTTATAATACCTACCGTAATGTTTTTGTAAGACCTGCTTTGTATTTTAATCAAAAGTGAATAGAATGCTTTGCGAGTAGATCACCAGTCGACTGATTGGGTTATAGGGGATTTTATTTTATCATTTTATTAGGTAGCACTCCTAAATTTATAATAGCCTTTCTAATTATTGTGGACCTAAACACTGGCATTCTTTGGGTTTTGATTAGAAGTCCAATATTATAAAACCATCAATTCTACTCTTCTCAATTATTATCTTTTGTAATTTCTTCGTTGGTACACGTAGAAATATGTTATTCTATTTACTAGATATTAATTGTTATTGCCTGAATTGAAAAAAAACAGTTGTTACCCGAATTATCTTTAGCTGAAATACACCCAGGATCTAATTTTTAGTTTTCAGCCATCCACCAAAGCAACGGAATGTAATACATTTCAGTGAGCGTGCTATTTTATTGTCCCGACTGCCCCATCATTTAATAATGTGATATGTTTTTAATTTGCCCGATGCAGTAAATCTTATTGTTTCCCTCTCGTAATGAGATTAATTGTGCAAGCTTAAAGGTTAATGAGATTCCAAATAATCTTGATTAATCTATTCCGATTGTCGGTGCATTTGCCAAAGCAATAAATTTATTATTTCACCTTAATATATCATTTATGAAACAATCTATTTTAGCTGCATCTGTCTCGCTTTTAATTTATTTGATGCCTTTCATTGGAATAAGTCAATCAACTATTACCGCTAATGGACCAACTACATTTTGCCAGGGTGGGAGTGTGGTCCTGTCTGGAAATGTCCTGGGGGTATGGAGTAACTTAGCAATCACCCCATCAATCACAGTGACCACCAGCGGTGATTATTTTGTAATCAATGCTAATATTTTCGGAGACCTTATATCCAATCATATAATCGTAACCGTCATTCCTCAACCAATACCTCCACTCATTCTTGCAGTGGGACTTCCTAATCTTTGTCTCGGAGCAAGTGTAGTCCTTACCGGCAATACCGGGGGAGGGACATGGAATACCGGTGCAACCACTGCATCTATTACTGTCTCCACAGCAGGAGATTATTATGTAACCAACACAAATGCATGTGGTAGTGTAAACTCAAATCATATTGTCGTTACTTTAAATCCGCTTTTGATTGCGCCAATCATTTCTGCTGTCGGTTCCGCTATCAATAACATTAGTATATGTGCAGGAGCAAGTGTCACCCTTCAAGGTAATGTTGGGGGTATATGGAATACCGGCGCTACAACAGCATCCATCACTGTGTCGGCGGCAGGCGATTATTTTGTAAACAAAACAGATTTATGTGGACTGGTCACATCTAACCATATAATAGTATCAGTAAAAGCAGC
>JBDTUE010000148.1:0-10542 GCA_040007895.1 Saprospiraceae bacterium
GGTTAGGTTGTGACAGGATTAACAGGATTAACAGGATGGACAGGATTAACAGGATGGACAGGATTAACAGGATTAAGGAGATGTACAGGATGGACAGGATTAATTAAACACTTTAAATATAACACGCTATGGAAACTAACATACAGATCGAAATTGATGCTCTTACTCACAAAATTATTGGCTGCGCAATGAGAGTTCATACAACTTTAGGGAATGGATTTCAAGAAGTTATTTACCAGCGAGCACTTGCGATTGAATTTAAATATGAAAAAATTTCTTTTGTAAGAGAATTAGAAATGGATATTTATTATCGGGAAGAAAAAATTGGAAGAAGGCGGGTAGACTTTTTTGTAGAGGATAAAATTATGTTAGAGTTGAAAGCAGTTGAAAAGCTTGAAGGAGTTCACAAAGCGCAAGCAATCAATTATTGCGAAGCATACAATATAGCAGATGGCTTGTTAATTAATTTTGGAAATCTAAGTTTAGAATTTAAAAGAGTATATAATAAACGATTGAAGCAATAATCAAAAAGCTCTTTTGCAAATTCCGATGAAACATCAAATTAATTAATCGTGTTAATCTTAAAAATCATATAAATCCTGCTATTGACCATTTTATTTGAACCATTCCTTCACTTCCTTTACAAGTTCAACTTCGTCTATAGTATTACCATCTTCAATATCTTTTAATCCAGTTTCAACGTTTTCTATAAAACTTATTCGTTCAAATAATTCGTCCATAGTGAAATGGTCTTCCAAAGATTGTACTGTTTCTAAAACTCTGCTTTTTAGTAGCATATGATAAATTTTAGATACAAAGATAAGGAAATGCCTTATTTGTGTTCTATTAGAATCTTTGCATAAGATTCACTGGATCCTATTCTCCTCATTTTAAAATTTTCCATGTATGTTAAAAGGCATCAAGCCCAGGTGAAGGAACAGCCATTCTTTATAAAAGATCAATATTCTCAGTGATCCTCTTCCCACTTTTCTTAAAAGTATCCATGTACAATTTAATTCTTTGCTGAGCAATAGCCAATTCATAATTATTCAGATTGATATTGAGCAGATCGATAAACCAGGGATATTTGATTTCAGACAATACGTATTGTTCGCAGATCTCTTTTGAAATCGGCAACGTAGAATGTTTGGAATCTTCATGTACATCCTTGTTATTCGCTTGAAGGAGCTTATTATATTCTTCAATGAATAATTTATTGAAAATAGATGAATTAAAACTATCTCCTGCTTTTACCTCCAAGCTTGCATCATCTTCCGTGATAATGGCGGCTTTGTGAACCCACTCCCATAAAATGCTTAAACGGATCTCACCGGTAGCCATATCTTCCATAAGATAGAGAATATCATCATTGCCAAAAAAATCTGCTGCCTTTAAAGCGGCAGCCTGCATTCCCTGTAGAAATGCATTCCCGTATTGAAGGGCCACACTCAAAAGATTACGGGCCCCACGGATGGTTGTGGGAGCGGATTCCAATAAAGTTAATCCGTCAGTATCTTCATGGGAGTATGTCAATGCAGGAAAAGATCTGCCTGCCTGATTAGCTGCATGATGTTTAGCCCATACAGGTCTTACTACATGAACCATTTTCCAATGAGCAACCCATTTTCCACTAGCACCATCACGTTGCTCCCGCTCTGCACCTAATAAAGCTCTTTTCATACTAGCAGCAACTCCTTCTGAGGAGCCCACTGGTATATTGGGTTCCATTCCCCCTTGCCAAAGTGCATAATTTCCAAATAAATCCGGAGTATTCACAGCTCGTCGTACGCGGTCTTCATAGTTACGCATATAACCGTAGGTCATCGTAATGCTTTCGATATTAGGATTGATAAAGTTTTCATCCCAACACATAGCATCTGCAACGCTATTGATATAATCCCATCTGCCGGTATTAAATCCTACAAAATGTTTACCCAGTACTGCACGGATCTCCATCAATTGATACGTTGCTTCTAATTGTTCTACCAGGACATATACTTTAATCGTGCCCGTCTCAAGATCAAGATGTTGCTCCAATGCTGTAAGCAATTCATTCCACAAAGCAGCTTCCTCTGCTTTTTGAATTTTAGGCAGGTATAAAACTATAGAGGAACCTGCTGCCAATAAAGCTTTGTAATTATTCACTACATACAAGGATATGTCTACAATAGAAGCAGCCATGGCTATCCCCTCTTCATCGCGGACATGCCTGTCATCCAGGTGCAGACCTCTGGCTCTGAATATTTTTGTCGTAAAATTTAGTTGATCATTCCAGTCTTCGATGATCTTGTGTCCCAAAAATCCATTGGCCCATTGATTCATTTCAGTTGAAACTTGTTGCGCAACTTTTAAAAATAACGGATCCTTGTGAATAGCTAATTTAAGATTGCGCTGATTATCCAATGACATGGAATTGATTTGTCCTAAAGCATCTTCTCCATCAAACATCCAACCATCAGCTCCGGAAAGCAAAGCATAAGCTACATTTCGAATACTACTTTCTATAGGTGCGTTGGGTTTTGCTGCGGGGCCAGTGCCCTGAATCCATTGTCGTTGAAGATCATCAGGAATTACAGAGCCTTCAAATTTTCCATCTCTTGCATCCTGCACAATGATATTGGTACGTGGGATTAAACTATGAGGATCCAGAAAATTTATTTTTTGTTTATTTTGAATTCGAAGAGTTCTTGTATTAATTCTCTCCTGCATCAATAATTTGATTTGTTTATTGAATGGGGACAAAGCGGATAGTGCAAGGAAAACTTCTTCCGTATAGACATCCTTATATTGTTCTATAAGTTGATCTTTTACTTTTATATGTGCTGGTTGCATGAATATTATCTTCTTACTTTTTGTTTATTCAAAAATAAAACCACTGACGAAATCATTAATAGAATCACCGTCAATATCCCCAAATAAAAATATCCCAGATTAACATGAGTATTAGCCGCAACTACGGGCGCACCGACTTCAAGTTTTTTATAAACAGGAACAATCCAATTCATTACATAAACCTGTAAACAAGTCAACACTGAAATAATAAACAACATTAAAAAACTGTGTTTGAAAGTAAACCGGAATAGATCAGACTCTTTACCAACCAATCCTACTGCTGCGGCTCCAATGGCAATAGATTGTGGAGATATCATTTTACCGGTGACCCCACCGGAGGCATTGGCACTCACTGTAATGACCGGATCGAATCCTAATGCATCCGCCGATGATGACTGTAATTTACTAAATAAAGCATTCGATGACGTGTCAGATCCGGTAAGAAACACACCTAACCATCCAAGTATCGGAGAGAAAAATGGAAACAAAACTCCTGTGCTTGCCAATGCCATCGCAATAGTAATGGACATACCGGAATAGTTTGCTATAAACGCAAATCCAACCACAGAAGCAATAGTAATGACAGGGAATTTTAATTGCTTTAACGTTGCTATGAATGTTTCAATTCCTTGCTTAAATGTCAACCCCAATAAGGGTAATGAAATTAAAGTCGCCAGTGTAACTGCAGATCCCGGTGCAGAAAGGAAATTAAATTCAAATGCTTTAATCGCTAATGGACTTCCATCTGGTTTGAGTATCGAACCATTCAAACCCGGAATTTGAAATTTAATAAATCCAAGATGATTTAATGCATCTTTTACCGGTTGCAATCCCCAGGCAATGATAAAGAGGGTCATAATGATAAAGGGAGACCATGCTCTTAAAACTTCTGATTTAGTATATTTTAAACGGGTCTCCATAGAGGCGGGAGGTTCTTCACTAAATCTCCAGATTGAATCAGGTTTCCAGTATTTCAATAAGATCATTAAACAAATGATGGACGCGATGCCGGCCAATACATCCGGCAACATAGGGCCCATAAAATTGGAAGTGATCCATTGCACAAAAGCAAAAGATACTCCGGATACAATGATAGCAGGCAATACCTCCATAGATCTTTTGAAGCCCGACATCAATACGACCAAATACAGTGGTAGTATCAATGATAAAAGCGGAAGGGTCCGGCCCACCATCTGGGAAATAGCTAATTCAGGGATATCAGACATCCTTGATGCCATGATGATAGGAGTACCTACTGATCCAAACGCCACGGGTGCAGTATTAGCAATCAAACATATCCCTGCAGCATATAAAGGATTAAATCCAAGTCCTACCAGCATGGCACCCGATATGGCTACCGGCGCACCAAATCCTGCAGCTCCTTCAAGGAATGCTCCAAATGAAAATGCAATTAATAATGCCTGTAATCTCCGGTCAGGGGTAATAGAAGCCATAAAATTCTTAATGATTTCAAATTGACCACTTTTGACCGTAACATTAAATAAAAAAACTGCTGCAATGATGATCCAGCATATCGGGAACAGGCCATATAGAGCGCCATGCAAGGTGGATAACAAAGCTAGTTTAAGTGGCATTCCATATACTGCAATAGCAATGATGATTGCAATCAATAAAGTAATCAGGCTGGTATGATACCCTTTCATTTTTTTCAGAAGCGAAAGAAAAATAAAAATGATAGGAATAGAAGCTATAAGCGCTGATACGGATATATTTTGCAGTGGATCGATGACTTGGGTCCAGGACATTATAGAAATATTAAAGATTGGATTTGAATAAAGATAGAGAAATTATAATACTAAGCAGCATAAGAGGGATGGTGTTTATTCAAATTTTTTGTATAAGTATCTATCCACGAATTAGACGAATTTTCGCAATTATGAAATTTTAGTGATGGGCTTTTGAAAATCCCGATAAAACTTCATTAAGATCTTTCGAATTTATCGATCTAAAATAATATCGTTGGAAAGCATGTAACGGATCTTCGACTGGCATTTAAAGATTGCCTTTTCCGTTTATCTAAATTACAAAATGATACAAGAATTAATTTTTTGCCCTGATCACTTCAACCCAATGTTTTGGTTTTACCCCGGTAAAATGTTCGATCTGATGTCTGCAACTAAACCCATTTGCTACTAAAGAGGTGCCTTCCTTCATAGATCGCACAGCAGGCATTAATATTTCTTCTCCTATCTTTTGAGAAATATCATAATGTTCTTTTTCATAACCAAAAGAACCAGCCATACCACAACATCCGGAGGGAATTTCATTGACGGATGTATTACCCTGCTTCAACAGATCTTTCATTCCTTTAGTACCATACAATGCTTTTTGGTGACAATGCCCATGAAGCAGAATATTTCCTGCAATGGATTCAAACCGTACGTTCAAATTGCCACTAACAATTTCATTATTTAAAAAAGTATCAATCATCATGACACTACTTTTTAATTGCTTCGCTAATACTTCATCATCGATCAGGTCAGGCAGATCATCATTTAATGCAGAAGCACAACTGGGTTCACAGACTACTATAGTCAATCCCTGATCCATAAATTTTTTCAACCCCTCTATGGTCTTCATCCCTTCTGCCTTTGCATCCCGTAAAAATCCATGAGATATTTTAGGCCGTTGGCAACAACCTACATTGGCCAGGATCACTTCATATCCGCACGAATTGAGCAATTCCAACGCTGAAATTCCAATATTGGGTTCATGAAAATTTAGATAGGTATCTGCAAACAGGACTACTTTCCTGGTACTTTTATAGTGATCCTTCTTTTTCTCAAACCATTTATAAAAAGGTTCATGTGCATATTCGGGCAATGTCTTTCGTCGATCGAAACCCGACACTTTTTCAATAAATACTTTAAACAATGTAGTCCTCTGGATAAAATTTACTATTCCGGCAAATGATCCTGCTATCCTTGAAGCCATCTTTGAAGAATCCCTGATCAAACGATCTCTCAAGGAAATACCATGCTCATCAAAATACAATTGAGCTACGTCGGATTTCATTTTCGCCATGTCGACATTACTGGGACATTCTGATTTACAAGCTTTGCAGGAAATACAGAGATCCATTACATCTTTTAATCTTTTACTCGTAAGTCCGTCTTTGTCCAATTGATTGGACATCGCTAATCGCAACGCATTAGCACGACCCCGTGTAGAATGTTCTTCTTCCCGGGTAGCTTTAAAGCTGGGACACATCGTCCCACCCAGGATCTTTCTGCATTCCCCTACTCCGGTACACATATGCACCGATTCACTAAAACTATTTTCAGCCCGGTAATGAAATAATGTCTTTACAGATTCATCCTTATAGGTAACACCATAACGCAGATTTTGCTCTATAGTCTGAGCGTCGACGATCTTACCGGGATTCATAATGTTTTCAGGATCAAACCATGATTTGATATCTCTAAATACCTGGTAAAGTTGTTTGCCAAAAAATCGTTCATTATATGCACTACGTACCAATCCGTCACCATGCTCGCCACTCCAGGATCCACCATATTTTACTACAAGATCAAAGGTCTCATCAGTGATATTTTTCAAATTGATAATATCCTGTTCGTTGCGTAAATCGAGTAGAGGTTGAATGTGGATCACACCTACACTCGCGTGCGCATACATAGATACTTCTGTATGATGTTTTGCGCAAATCTTTAATACCTGGTCGACATACTCAGGCAATACTGCAATAGGCACCGCGCTGTCTTCAATAAAACTCAATGCTTTTTTTTCACCTTTAATCCCCATCATCAATCCTAAACCCTTCTTTCGTAAATCCCATACATCATTGTATTCATTACCGGTAGGAAATAAAGGAAATGCATACCCTAAGCCAAGTTTTTTTAATTCAGCGATCATTTCCTGTGGTCGTTGCATCACAGATTCAAAGGTGTCTCCATAAAATTCAACGATCAATATCGCAGCAGGATCACCATCAATAAAATGACAGAGATGTTTGGTAGTTAGATTTTCAGCACTAAGGTGCATTACGATCCGGTCTAATATTTCCACTGCAGAAGGTTGGAAAGGAAGCATGGGTTCTACTGCCGAAATCGCTTCAAGCAATTCATTAAAATGTGCTACAACTACAGATTTAAATTTAGGAAGCGGAACCAGATTTATTTTCAATTCAAGGGATATGGCGAGGGTTCCTTCACTTCCGGTAATCAGTTTAGCAAGATTCCAGCGATCAGTATATACGAATTCATCCAGGTTATAACCCCCCACTCTACGCATCACTTTTGGAAACCGCTGTTTGATCTCTTCCGAATTGTGATGAATCACTTCTCTGAATTTGCGATAGATCTCCCCTTCCCTCGATTTTTGATTTGCTATTTGATCATATTCGTTTTCAGTACATTCTTTTAAATCCATTTCCGTTCCGTCGGCAAGCAAGACGTTGGCTTCAAGGATATGATCAACGGTCTTCCCATATAATATGCTTTTTGTACCTGAAGAATTATTTCCAACCATTCCACCGACGTTGGCACGACTGGAAGTAGCCGGATCTGGTGCATAATGAAGACCATGCTTAGCCATGATTTCATTGAGTTCATCTCTTACCAATCCTGGTTGTACTATAACCCATCTTTCTTTTTCATTGAACTCGATGATCTTATTCATGTATTTGGAAAAATCAATCACTACGGCATCTCCTACAGTCTGACCTGCAAGGCTGGTCCCACCACCCCGGGGTAGAATTTTTAATTTATTCTTATAGGCAAATTGAACCGCAGTCTTCACGTCATCATTATCCATCGGCAACACTACTGCTAGCGGAGTAATCTGGTAAAAGCTGGCGTCAGTGGAATACATGCCCAGGGAATAATCATCTGTGAGGACTTCGCCTTTGATCTTCTCCTGCAATTGATTGTATATATTTTGAGTAGTGATCGGTTGATCTATGGTCATAGTTATAATGAATTCTATAAGCGGAAAAGATAGGAAAAAAGCTGAGATGTTTGATTAAAAATTTTATATCAAAATATGATCAGAAATATGAAAATTCATTTTTTAATTCTGTTCATAAATCATTTTCCCCACAAAAGGGGGATAATCCATAAGCAGATGCCATCTAGTTTTACAAAAAATTACAAGATGAAGTATTTAACCGGATTGATATACTTAGTTTTCTTCTTTCATGCATCAGCTCAGGAACAAGGAAATATTTCAGGTGCAGTAAATATGGATAATAATATTCCCGGTGATGGTGCTTTAATCACTTTGCATGCATTAAAAGATTCTGCTGTAGTAAAGACAACGTTATCGGATAATAAAGGCTCATTTGACTTTCAGCAAATAAAAGAAGGTACTTACTTCATTTCTATAAGATTAGTTGGCTATACTACTCATTTTACAAATCAGTTTAAAGTGAATAATGCTTCATGGAATGTAACCTTACCGCCGATCAAACTGATCCTCCAATCCACTTCATTGGGAGAAGTAGTCGTACAAGCTGTCAAACCATTTATCATCCGGAAGGCAGACCGGATTGTATTGAATGTGGAAAATAGCATAATAAGTACAGGATCTACTGCTCTGGAAGTACTGGAAAAAGCGCCAGGGGTATTGGTCAACCAGGAAAGTGGTATTAATCTAAAGGGAAAATCCGGCGTCAATATGATGATTGATGGAAAATCAACTCCTTTATCAGGAACTGATTTGATTAATTATTTAAAAAGCATTCCCTCCGACAATATTGAAAAAATAGAAATCATTACCAATCCATCTGCAAAATATGATGCTTCCGGCAATGCAGGTATCATCGATATCCGGTTTAAAAAGGACAAGAGAGATGGATATAATGGATCAGCAGGATTAAGTATAGGGCAAGGTGTATACAATAAACCTTCTGCAAATACTTCCATTAATTATAGAAAAAAGAAATGGAATGTATTTACGACGGATGCTTTCACTGCGCCTAAAAATTTTGCCAATTTTTACATAAACAGAAAATTTTTTAATGGCAATACCGGTGAAGAAGAATCCATTTTCGACCAAACGACGTTTACGAAAATGCCACAACGAAGCGCCAATCTCAGGTTAGGTGCTGATTATTATGCGAGTAAAAAAACCGTATTAGGTGTATTACTAAACGGTACCTTTTATAAAGGAGACCGGGATGGACTTTCTGATGCTATTATTACCAATCCCCTCGGTTCATTATTGTTTAAAAATCAAACGGCAAATATTCTTAAGGATAAACGACATAATTTATTAGCTAATTTCAATGTAAAACATACAATCGACAGTTCTGGTAAGGAATTGAATGCGGATATTGACTTTGGGCGATTCAATGCGCGTCCATTACAAGACATTTTTACTAATACGTTTGACTCGGATAATAAGCCGCTAACCAGCACCGTTCAAAACAGTAATCAACAAAGTACGATTAGCATAAAATCATTCAAAGTTGATTATACCCTGCCATTACAACATAAAGCAAGATTTGAAATGGGTATCAAATCGAGTTTTGTAACTACAGATAATGATGTCAAATTTTATGATATCCTGCAGGGTACAGAAGTATTGGATGTAAACAAGAGCAATCATTTTGTATATACTGAAAACGTAAATGCCGCTTATACGAATTACTCCAAAGATTTTGAAAACACAAGCTTGCAGTTTGGCTTACGATTGGAACATACCTATTCTAAAGGAAATCAAATTACATCCAGTCAAAATCTTAATCGGAAATATGTTCAGTTATTCCCAAGTTTTTCTATTAGTCAAAAACTAAATCCCATCCACGAGGTTTCCTTTTCCTATAGCAGACGAATAGACAGACCCACCTACAGGCAACTCAATCCATTTAAAATATTAGTGGACAATTATACTTATGTTTTGGGGGATCCTTACCTCAAACCGGTGCTCACCAATTCATATCAGGTGGGTTATACTTTTAAATCTCAATACAATGCAACACTAAGTTATCTAAACAGTATAGATGCTATCACCGATGTATTTGTACAAGATGACGTTACAAAAATCTCGAGCCAGGTACCTGCTAATATTCAAAACTTCCATCAATACGACCTGGCGCTTAATTTTCCAATCTCTATCAAAAAATGGATGAATAGCAATATAAATGGAAGTGTATACTATAATAAATATTCGAGTGCTCTGTTGGGTGGCCAATTGGAAAATAGTTTTACCTCCTGGGATATCAGCGGTAGTAATTCATTTATTCTAAATAATAAAGGCTGGACAGCAGAATTAAATGGTTTCTATCAATCCAGGAATGTCTGGGGGCAGTTTATCATTAAAAACCTTGCCCAGGTTTCAGCTGGAATTCAAAAAACAACAAAGGATAAAAAATCGGTTTATAAATTTGCTGTCGCGGATTTGTTTTCTACAAATCATATAGCTGTCATCGTTAAATATTTAAACCAGGATTGGCATACCGACAGGACCTGGGATTCAAGATTTGCAACCTTTTCTTATACCTACCGGTTTGGAAAAAATACGATACCTAAGTCAAGGCTAAGAATGGGAGGTATGGAAGATGAAAAGAAACGAGCAGGCTAGGCTGAAAACAAAATTCAGGATTCCAATAAATAATATACTCCATGCAACCATGAAAATAAAAATTTCAATTCCTATTTTATTAGTACTAAGTATTTTGTTACAAAGTCTCGTAGTCAGGCATGATATAAAAGATAAAGATCTATTGGA
>JBDTUE010000149.1:0-10519 GCA_040007895.1 Saprospiraceae bacterium
GTACATCCTCATCTAGAAATATAACTTTATTCGTTTTTTTAATCGACTTACTAATCGAATGATTCAGATCAAAAGGCAATAACGTTTGAATATCGATGAGTTCAACAGAAATACCATGAGGAGCTACCATATCAATGGCCTGTTCTGCAATACGGACACAAGAGCCATACGTTACGATGGTAAGATCGTGACCGGGTCTTAGAATTTCTATGACTCCAAGCGGAAGACAAAATGATCCAAGGTTATTCGGTAAACGTTCTTTTAAGCGATAACCATTAAGGCATTCAATGATTAGTGCAGGATCATCTGATTGAATCATAGTCTGATAAAATCCAGCTGCCTGAACCATATTTCGTGGCACGATCAGATGAATGCCGCGGATTGAATTTAAAATCATGCCCATTGGTGAACCGCTATGCCAGATTCCTTCCAAGCGGTGACCCCTGGTCCTTATAATTAAAGGTGCACATTGCATTCCATTGCTTCTGAATCTCATGGTGGCAACATCATCTGATAAAGGAGCAAGACAATAAAGCATGTAATCGAGATATTGAATCTCTGCAATAGGTTTGAGTCCCCGCATAGCCATTCCAATGGCCTGGCCTACAATAGTCCATTCTCTGATGCCGGTATCGAATATACGAGCCTCTCCATATTTAGCTTGTAATCCGGCAAAGCCCTGGTTTACATCACCAATCTTCCCAAGATCTTCTCCAAAAGCATATACCCGCGGATCAGATGCAAACAATTTATCAAAATATTGATTCAGGATTTTATATCCACTGACCATCGGAGATTGTGCATCATAAGTGGCAGCAATAGGTTTCACTTTTATTGCAGCCATTGCAGATTCACTGGTAAGATGAGAATGAAATCTTGAATCGATTTGACTATACTTTTCCTTTGACCATGACTTCAATCCATACACGCTTTGTAAATCCGTATCTGATGGAAGAGCTATCAGAAACCGTCTGACATTTTTCATTAAATCACTGATCTCAGGTTCTTTTAAGTGATTTAACTCTACTACCTGGTGTTGTATAAGTTCATTCCATTCCGGGCGGTTATGGGCTAATTCCTGGTATATTTTAATGAGATGCTGAGCTTCTGATTTTGTTTTATTGTAACATCGTTCAAATGCAAGATCACGTTCAGATTTGACCCATTCTTTAGCTTTTTTCTTGAGAGCATCTTCCTCATCAATTTGAAGAATTCCAATTTCTTTAAGCCATGCGCTCATGACACTAAGACAATCATGTTGTTTCTCCCAATCCATTCTGGATTTGGTCTTATATCGCTCCTGGGATCCTGATGATGAATGACCTTGTGGCTGAGTTAATTCCTGGACATGCACTAATACCGGGGTAGAATATTTTCTGCAAATAGAAGTAGCTTTTTCAAACACCTGGCAGAGTTCAGTATAATCCCAACCTTTGGCTGTAAATATCTGTATGCCTTCTCCTTCCTTTTCACCAATAAACCCTTCTAATGCCCGGCTTATAGATGATTTTACAGTCTGATATTCAATGGGCACAGATATTCCATAACCATCATCCCAAACGATCATGATTAAGGGTACCTGCATGACAGCAGCTGCATTCATTGTTTCCCAGAATGCACCTTCAGATGTGCTTGCGTCGCCAATTGTACAAAAGGTAATTTCATTACCACTGTACGTAAAATTCGTTTGATCCAGGGCATCATTTGTTTTGTACATATTGGAAGCCTGGGCCAGACCCAAAGCTCTGCCAACCTGGCCACCAACACTTGAAATATCTGAAATGACATTGTATTGATCACGATGAGCAGTCCAGTTGCCATTTGAATCAATAAAAGGAGTAGCAAAATGACAATTCATCTGCCGGCCACCTGAAAAAGGATCATGGTCTGAATCGGCATACATCTGGGAAAAATACTGAGCAATGGAACAAAGGCCTAAGGCAAACATAAGAGTCTGATCCCGGTAATACCCCGATCTAAAATCTCCCGGCAAAATATAATGTGATAAGGCCACCTGGGCGATCTCTTTACCATCACCAAAGATTCCAAACTTCCCCTTTCCACTTAATACATCTTTACGACCTTGTAAACTTACCTCTCTGCTGACCAGGGAAATATAATAATCATGGATTAAACGTTCTTCCATCGATTCAGGGGCCGCTGACAAATTGATTGGGGCTAGTTCAGTCAATTTTTCTACATCCATTCTCTTGGCTTTTATGTAAAACGGCAGCTAAGATACGATATGATCTTATATTTAAACTTTATGAAGCTTCTGATTGATTTACTTCAAAAGAATGATAAAATCAAAGCAAATAAACGAAAAGAATGTCCTCATAAGATTAACAGTCATTTAACAGAATTCATGAATATGATTTGCATTTCATTCATCAAAAGAGTAAATTTGTATCCATTAAAAACAAAAAAATGAAAAAGATATTATTATCATTCGTTGTATGCTTTTTGGCTGGCCTTACTTTTGGTCAGGATGCTGCACCCGCAGTTGCTAAAACTGGTCCTGTCATGACTCTTGCCAGTGATGTAGTAGACTACGGTGAAATATTACAAAATGCTGATCCAGTAAGAAAAGTGAAATTTACTAATACAGGTACAGAGCCTTTAATTATTAAGAATGCTCAGGGAAGTTGTGGATGCACTGTGCCTATCTGGCCAAAAGAACCAATCATGCCCGGTGAAACCAGTGATATCGAAATTCACTATGCAACAGACCGTATTGGTCAGATCATGAAGACAGTTACCGTTACTACGAATGAAGAAGGTGTATCTCATGTAATCCAGGTAAAAGGTAATGTCAAAGTAAAACCTGCAGAAGAAACGGTTCCTGTAAAAGCAGCTAACGTACTTAGTCCGGTAAAGAAACCAACCAGCAGTACCAACCAATAATAGATAAAGTATCTCTTAAATATATTTGAAAGCCCGGCACGCCGGGCTTTTTTATTGGGCGTATTCCTAGCCTTGTGTTTTTACTATTGGTATGGATTTGCAATCATTAATTTTTTATAGTTTAAAATTCTATGACCCACAAATTAGGAAATGATCGTTTTGCAATTTCCTAATGTTCCCTTCCTGGCATACGGACCAGAAGATTTTTACAGCGGATACGTAGTTTTGTAACTTAGCTTTTATAATTCTTATCATTTGGAAAAGCTCATTTATTATTTTGCTCAAGCCGGCTTCAAAGACCATGAAATTGAAATCATTATCGCTTGTTTTCATCAAATAAAATTATCTAAAGGAGATTTTTTTGTCAAGGAAGGTAGGATCAGCAAGCAACTTGGATTCATTGACAAAGGGTACCTTCAATATTACATCATTCTGGACGATGAAGAAAAAACAACCTACTCAGTTGGTGAAAATGAATTGGTAGTCTCCCTGATTAGTTTTTTAAAACAAATCCCGGCAAAAGAAAACATCCGTGCAGTAATGGATACGTCCATCTGGGTTATCGAACGGGAGCAATTAAAGCACTTACAGGAAAATTTACCTTCTTTTAAAAGTTTTTATATCTCTTTGTTGGAATGGCAGATTTGCTGCATCGATGAAAGTCGCCTCGATGCCATCATGCTAAAGGCTCCACAACGGTATGAAAAAATGCTGGAAAAAGAACCCAACCTGATTCAAAATATTCCGCTTCAATATCTCGCTTCTATACTCGGTGTAACCCCACGACATCTGAGCCGGATCCGAAAAAGTATCCGATAATGAATTTCTGGACATTTGTCCGGTACTACAAGGAACTGCCATTTCATCTTTGCATCGTCAACTAAAAACACAATGACGATGAAACATGTAATTATACTTCTATTATTGGCTTTATCGGTTACAGCCTTTTCTCAAAATCGATTCACTTCAAAGGACTTCAGCATCAACGGATTTCGTAGCCCTTCGATTGGATTAGAGTACCGGTATCACCAGGTTTCTATCCATGCTGGATATTACCTTACTGCCTTTGAAGCAGGAGAAACGACCACTTTTATAAAAACCGGATTGACATATTGGTTTCTTCCATTTGGTAAAAAACCTATTCCTTCCTCTTTGTTTACAGGCATCTCCTATTTGAGAGGCCTCAGCAAGGAGTATGAAGATAAAAATGCATTGGGTATAGAGGTTGGTGTTCGTATCATGATTTGGAAAGGACTCAATCTCAGAATAAGTGGAATCACTGTGACTGCGAAAGACGAGAGTTTAAAAATTAATCCTGCAGGTGGAGTAAGCTATTCTTTCATGTTTTAAAAAATAATTTCAAAATGAAAACAAATAAAACTATAGGTTGGATATTAATCATAGGTGCTGTAGGAGTTTTAATTCCGTATACACTGCTTACCCTCCATTTTGATTATCCACAAATTTTGCGAGAGGATAGTGGTATTATCCTCACCCGTTTTCATGCAGGAGGAAGTTCATTAATTTTTACCTGGTGGGCTTTTGCACTTTTGGGTTTGCCACTCCTTATCGGATATATATTAATCGGACAAAAATTTGAAAACAAATTAAGCTTTATAAAATGGACAACTACATTGGGTGTCGTCTCCGGTATCGTACAAATTTTGGGGTTGTTACGGTGGGTTTTTGTAGTACCTGTATTGGCAAATAAATACGTCGCTGCATCTGATGAGGCAACCAAATTAGCTGTCACTACAGGTTTTCAAATAATACATCAGTTATTTGGTGTATTGCTCGGGGAACATATTGGTCAATTATTTACCATCATCTGGACCTTTATGATGTCTTATGCATTTATTAAACTAAAAACATTCCCACCATGGTTTGGTCTCATGGGCATAGGAACTTCAATTATTTATTTATTTGCACAAGCAGAATTGATTTCTACTGTCATACCCGGTTTCCCGGTTTGGGATATGGCAGGATTTATTGGTAGTAACTTATGGTTAATCTGGTTGATCCTACTTGGTGTTTTATTTATCAGGCAAAACAATGAATAATACCTGATCGATAATTTTTTATTATCTTTCTTATAACTGTCAGACTTTAAATTAAGTCTGACTTTGATTTTTGAATTCTACGATTGCATCGGACTTGCGCGGATTTGGACCCATAGGGATTTCAGTCATATTCCTGATCCTGTTCACTGGTAATATATTCATTGGCAAACTCATCATACCGTTAGGCGCTATCCTGGTTTTATTGTGGATGTATTGGTCACAAACTCCATGGAAAGAGATTGGTTATGTAAAAAGCAACCAATGGTTTAGAATTATTGTCTTTGGTATATTGGGTGGAATAACATTTAAAATTTTTTTGAAAGCTTTGATCATGCCTTTATTAGGTGCTCCTTCCATTAATCAAAACTATCACTATCTGGCAGGAAATACAAGTCAGTTACCATTTGCAATTTGGGCAATGTTGGTCGCGGGCTTTGCTGAGGAGACAGTTTTCAGAGGATTTATGTTTGAACGGATTAATAAGCTCCTTGGAAATGGAATCCGTACCAAACTTGTCGCCATCCTGATCACATCCCTGTTGTTCGGATTAAGCCATTATATCAATCAGGGAAAATGGGGAGTACTTCAAGGTACAATCTTCGGGCTTGTATTCGCAAGTTTTTATGCTCTTCGTCCGCACATTTGGAGCTTGATGATTGCCCATGCTTCATTCGATCTGACAGCTTTGTATATGATTTATAATGACCTTGAATCCCGGGTGGCTCATTTGTTTTTTAATTGAATGAATTAAATTAATTTTAAGGATGGATAAACAAATTTTTGGAGACGTAGATCAGTACATCAATCAACTACTTTTGCCTGATGATACTTTATTAAAGGATGTTATCAAATCTATTGAAGTAGCAGGACTTCCTCCTATCAGTGTATCAGCTAACCAGGGAAGATTTTTACAAATCCTTACCTTATTATGTAAACCAAAACGAATATTGGAATTAGGAACGTTAGGGGGATTTAGTACTATATGGATGGCCCGAGCGCTTCCGGATGATGGTAAATTAATTTCTTTGGAAATCGATCCTACCTGCGCAAACGTAGC
The DNA here is from genome assembly GCA_040007895.1 of Saprospiraceae bacterium. Classification (GTDB taxonomy): domain Bacteria; phylum Bacteroidota; class Bacteroidia; order Chitinophagales; family Saprospiraceae; genus JADJLQ01. Next base: position 6,022 of record JBDTUE010000149.1, read on the forward strand.
CCAAAATAATATCAATCGCGCCGGTCTTTCAGATAAAGTCGAAATCCGGATTGGCAAAGCTATTGATCTGCTTCCTCAGCTTTTCGCTGCACATGAAGGTCCATTCGACATGATATTTATTGACGCTGACAAACCTCCTTACACTGAATATTTCGAATATGCCGTAAAACTATCCAGACCTGGAACATTGATTATATGTGATAATGTGATACGGGATGGCAAAGTACTTGATCCAAATACAACCGATGAATTGGTGCAGGGAGTTCAACGATTTAATCTTGCATTGTCAAAAGATAAAAGAGTCGATGCGACTATAATTCAAACAGTTGGACTAAAAGAACATGATGGAATGGCAATAGCAGTTGTGAAATAATGATGAAGTGTTTAATTGTAGAAGTGATGAAGTGTAAAATTGTTTGAAGCGTTGAAGTGTAAAATTGTACAAATGATGAATTGCTAAATGCTCATACCTAATACCTCAACCTCATACCTAATACCTCATACCTAATACCTAATATCTCATACCTAATACCTCATACCTTATACCTCTAACCTCACACCTCATACCTCACTCATTCCTCTTCCATGAAATACTTCTTACTTATTATTCTTCTCGCGAATATTTTCTTATTTAATAACTGTTCATCCACTTCTCCGGTACCTACAGTCGACAAAAGAATAGATTCAATATTCAGTGAATATAATCTTCATACACCAGGTTGTGCAATGGCTATTGTTCAGCATGGCAAATTGATTTACAAAAAAGGCTATGGCTTGGCTAATATGGAATATGATATACCTATTACCACTACATCCATATTTGATATCGCTTCCGTATCTAAACAATTTACAGGCTTAGCCATCTCTACGCTAATCCAGGAAGGTAAAATTGCATTAGATGATGACATCAGAAAATATCTGCCCGAAGTACCTGATTTTGGACACGTCATTACTATTAAGCATTTATTACACCATACCAGCGGTTTGAGAGACTGGCCTTCAACTTTAAATATTGCAGGCTGGCGATGGGATGAAACATTTTCTTTTGCAGATATTATACGCATGGTCAAACAACAAAAAGATCTTGATTTTTTACCCGGTGATCGACATTCCTATTCTAATACCGGTTACAATTTGCTCGCATTGATCGTTGAAAAAGTAAGTGGTGCTTCATTTAGATCCTGGACTCAGGAACATATTTTTTCTCCATTAAAAATGAGTTCATCTTCCTTTCAGGATGATCCTTCAAGAGTAATCAAAAACATGGTCTATTCATATACGCCCAGGGAATCCGGATATACCAAAAATCCCAATGCGTTGACTGCTTTGGGATCCAGTTCTTTATATACTTCTGTGCATGATCTTATTCTTTGGGTGAATCATTTTAATGAGCAACTAAAATCAAAAAATCCAGTGTACGTCAATATGTTAAACGATGGGATACTCAACAATAAAGATTCTGTACATTACGGATATGGGTTGGGGCTTGGTAAACAAGGTAAATATCGGATTGTATCACATACCGGTGGCTGGGCAGGTTATCGAACTATAATTACAAATTTTCCGGAAGAAGAACTATCTATCATTGTTTTAGGTAATAGAGCCGATTTTAACCCCAATGCAGTTGCCAACCGGATTGTTGAAATCATGCTACCAGAATTTAAATCTCCATCTCAACCTGTGGATACACTTCAACATACCCCAACTATAATCCTGGATACAGTACTCGCAAAAAAATATGCTGGTCTGTATAAATTGGGTGAACACTGGTTTGTCAAATTAACACTCGAAAATGGACAATTGATGACACAAGCCAATGGAGAATCTAAATTTCCTATGCTACCAAAATCAACTAAAGGATTTTGGATAGAAGCATATGGTTCTTCTATGCATTTTATTGCGAATGCAGATGGATCAGTGGATTCATTAATTTATAGAAATTATCGGGCACCGAGAGTTACGCCCACTACAGCCAGCACCCTTCCATTAAGTGAATATATTGGTACATATAATAGTGAAGAATTATCCACTTCTTATAAACTTGATCTTAAAGACAAAGTATTGTGGTTGCATCATTTCAGATTAGGAGATATGATGTTATCACCAGATCCTATTACTTCAGGGCAATTCAGCACTGATATCGGCCAGGTTGAATTTGATCAGGATAATGGAAAGATTACCGGCTTAAGGGTATCTGGTGGACGTATTAAAAATATACGATTTACGAAAACAAAATAGTTGGATCAACCTTACTTTACCTGTTCCTACTCTTGGTTGTATTTATTCCTATAATCCAACGGAGTCATATCTGTAATTCGTTTAAATAATGTCCTGAAAGTTTGCATATCGGTGTATCCCACTTCTGACATTATTTCATACACTGATTTTCTGCCTATTTCGAGATGTTTTTTTGCCGCTTCTATCTTTACACGTTGTATATATTCAATTACAGTGAGGTAGGTTGCTTTTTTAAAACGTCTTTCAAAGGTCCGCCGGGTAAGATGACAAAGAGCGGCCAATTGGTCCACTCCCAGTTTGGTTTTATAATTTTGTTCTATAAATTCCTGTGCAATTAAAATGACGGGATCATCATGATCCTTGGTTCCGTTAAACACAGCAAAAGGAGATTGATGGTGCCTGTCCAGATCCAATACAAAATATTTAGCGGTATAAATGGCGATTTGCCTGCCGGCATATTTTTCAACTAAATAAAGTAATAAATTCCAATACGAGATACCACCACCACTTGAATAGATCCCCTGCTGTTCTGTAAATATTTTTTCTTCCACCAATTTAGTAGAGGGATAAAAATGTCTGAATTCATGTGCATAATGCCAATGCGTGGTAACTTCTTTACCTTTTAATATGCCTGCAAAAGCAGTTAAGAAAATTCCTACTCCAAGGCTTGCCACCGCTGCACCATTTTTATATTGCCTGGCAATCCACAAAATATAATCTTTATTAATATTAGTAGAACTCATGGTGTTCCCGATTAAAGAAGGGATTATGATGAGGTCTGTATGATCCACCTGAGCCAGTATACATTCGGGATGTAAAGTATATAAACCCTTGTCCAGTTCTACTTCTTTGCTTAATCCCACTAATTTGATTTCAAACATAGGTTGCTTACCTGCTTTAATTAAAAACTCATTCACCATTTGAAATACATATCGGGAATCCGTGATGGTAGCCATGACTGCATTTTTAAGTGCCAGGATAGAGATTTGGATCATGTGCCAAATATAGAAGATATCCGTGTCGCAAACACCTTGTATAGAATGTCGTATTTACACAGTCCAGCTTTGATTTTTACGCAATACTTTTGCCCTTTCAGTTTAAGAAAAATATGATCAATACAACTCCATATCTGCATTTCATGGGAAACACCGAAGAAGCCATGAATTTTTATCACCAGGTATTAGGTGGTGAGTTCGCCGTATTTCAACGATTTAAAGAAGTGCCGGGTGGCGAGAAAATGTCTGCAGAAGATCAGGAAAAGATCATTCATGCTTCTTTGGTAATAGGACAAGGTCATACGATCATGGCTACTGACTCATTGGAATCCATGGGCCATCAACTGGTGGTGGGTAATAATTTTCATATCTGTATTCATGCCGAAAGTGAAACAGAAGCAGAACGATTATTTGAAGGACTTTCAGCCGGCGGAGCTGTGGAAATGCCATTAAATAAAACATTTTGGGGTGCATATTTTGGAATGTGCAAGGATCGGTTTGGGGTACAATGGATGATCAATTTTGATCAAAAAAAATAAATAAATAATATGCAAGTACTACTAACTATTCTCTTTTCAATTTTGATTCTAGTGGCTTTGGTATTAATCGTTGCACTATTTGTTTCTAAGTCCTACAGCCTTGATCGATCCATCACTATAAACAAACCGAAATCAGAAGTTTTCGATTACATCTCCTATCTGAAGAATCAGGATTATTTTAATAAATGGGTAATGGCGGATCCTCATATGAAAAAAGATTTTCGAGGTACGGATGGACAAGTCGGTTTCGTTTATTTATGGGATGGAAATAAGAAAGCAGGCAAAGGCGAGCAACAGATTAAAGCTATAGTCCCGGGTCAAAGATTAGATGTAGAAATCCGTTTTATAAAACCTTTTGAAGGAATAGCTCAAACAGCTATAGTGACAGAAACATTAACCGAACAACAAACTAAAGTGAATTGGAGTATGAGTAGTTCTATGAAATACCCAATGAATATCGCCCTATTGATAGGGATAGATAAAATGTTGGGGAAAGATCTGCAGGATAGTTTAAATAATTTGAAAGGAATTCTGGAAGCGAATCAAAAGGCTTAAAAGGTTAAAGATTAAAAGGTCAAAAGGAGAAGGCCAATTCTTCATTCCACAAGCAATTGCATATTGCCCATTTTGCGGATTGCCTATTGCATATTGCATATTACCAATTGAAGACCCATTCGTCAATCGATTTCGGATATACGATTTCGGATTTCGGTAAAAATCATCATT
>JBDTUE010000150.1:0-10487 GCA_040007895.1 Saprospiraceae bacterium
GATGGAGACGCGAAAATGTTCTTTGATCTTGAAAATAAAAACGATTCTATTAGCGGAGTTGCTCAGGATTCAACCGGCAAGGAAATTTCAAAGATTTCAAGTGTAGCGCTCAAGGACACGGAAATCATCCTCTATTTTACAGCACAGGGATATGATGTCAACTTGCTGATGATTAAGAAAGATGATGATCACACTACCGGTAATTTAATGAGTATGTTTGATGCTGAAGGTACCCGCGTTAAAAAAGGGTAAGGTAAGTCAAACCTACTTATTCCATTTTTCTGATCCTCCATTAGAATAATCGACCTGGCACATGAAATAAAATCAACTTCTCCAAAAAACGTTGTCCAAGTACCTAAACAAAATGAAATCAACTTTGGTCATTGATTTATATAAGGCCTTCGATTGGCAAATTAATAAAATCATTTGCTATCAGTAATTGGAAAGATGGTTTCTTCAACTGAAAAAATTATCCCATAAATCTTCTGCTTATAATATCAGATATTGTGTTATCTTTTTATATCTTTTTATCTTAAAATAATGAATAAATGAATCGAAAATCCTTAGCTATTATTTTAGCCATCTCATTCGTGAGTAGATTATGCCTGGCCCAGGAAAGCCAAACCTCCATAGTAGAAGATTTTAAACCTTCTACCCTGAATCAGCCGGGGCAGGAATTTCCCCAGGTAAATTCACAAGGCTACGCAAGATTTAAAATAAATGCCCCTAAAGCGGATAGTGTCAGGGTAAGTCTAGGGCTTGGTGGAAGAGGCGGTACCATACTTAGAAAATCCGAAGATGGATCCTGGAAAGGAACTACGGAAGGTCCTCTCGATGAAGGTTTCCATTATTACAACGTTACCATTGACGGTGGTAAATTTAATGATCCCGGCACATTAAACTTTTATGGTTCTGTCCGATGGGAAAGTGGCATTGAAATACCTGCACATGACCAGGATTTTTATGCACTTAAAGATGTTACCCATGGCAGGGTACAGCAAATTCTTTTCCCTTCTAAAAGTACCAATACATCACGCCGGGCATTCGTGTACACACCTCCGGGATATGAAAAAGAAAAATCAAAAAAATATCCTGTCTTATACCTGCAGCATGGGTGGGGCGAGGACGAAACTGCCTGGAGCAACCAGGGACATGCTAATTTAATAATGGATAATCTCACCGCAACCGGTAAAATAAATCCTTTCATCATTGTAATGACATATGGTATGACCAATGAAGTTAAATGGGGACATATGAAAGAATTCAGCATCGTACCATTCCAAACAGTATTGGTAGATGAACTCATCCCTTATGTGGATGCCAACTTTCGCACCCTGGCTAGTCCGTCTAAGAGAGCTATGGCAGGTCTGTCTATGGGCGGTATGGAAACACATACTATAACAATCAACAAGCCTGATGTATTTGCTTATTACGCTTTGTTGAGTGGTGGTACCTATCTACCTGCCGAAATCAAAGACAAATCGAAAGTGAAACTTATTTTTCTTAGCTGTGGCAGTAAAGAAAGACCTGATAATGTAAAAAATGCAGTTGATTCATTAAAAGCAGCGGGATTTAATGCAGTATCCTACATTTCAGAAAAAACAGCTCATGAATTCCTTACCTGGAGGAGAAGCCTGCATGAGCTCGCTCCACTTTTGTTCAGACCATAATAAATGAATGCTTTGGGATGACTTTATAGAATCAGTAAAGAGAATTTAAAATGAACTTCAGGACTGCCATTACCTTGTTAGCAGCAATTTTTTTAACCACATTCTGCTTTTCACAGGCCGTACATTCAATTAACACGGATGGTTTTATACCTGCTTATACCAATCAAAAGGGCAAACTATATCCGCAGGTCAACACGGAAGGGAAAGTACGTGCCAGTATAGCAGCGCCACTTGCGCTCAAAGTTCAGTTGGATATTGGTGGTAAAAAATATGACATGGTAAAAGATGAGAATGGTGTCTGGACCGGCGAATCGCTGGCACAGGATAAAGGCTTTCATTATTACCAACTCAATGTAGATGGAGTCTCGGTTCCAGATCCAGGAAGCATGTTTTACTATGGAGCAGGGCGTTGGGGAAGTGGTATCGAAATACCTGCTATGGATCAGGATTTTTATGCAACCAGGGACGTCCCCCATGGACTCGTTAGCGAAAACATGTACTACTCTAAAACGACTCATGAATGGAGGCGGTGCTTTGTGTACACGCCTGCTGAGTACAATATCAATTCTAAAAAACACTATCCTGTATTGTATCTGCAACATGGAAGTTTTGAAGATGAAACCGGTTGGGCGAGACAAGGAAAAGCAAATCTTATTTTAGATAACCTGGTAGCTGATAAAAATGCTGTCCCAATGATTATTGTTATGGATAACGGGTATGCTTACAAACCGGAAGATAGTGCAGCATCAGCCAAAAGATCACCTTCTTTTTTAGCCTTTGAAGAAGTAATGGTGAAAGAAATCATCCCAATGGTGGATACAAAGTTTCGAACCATTGCCAACCGTCAAAACCGGGCAATTGCCGGTCTTTCTATGGGAGCCAATCAAACCATACGGATCCTGATGAATCATCTTGATAAGTTCTCTTACTTTGGTGGTTTTAGTGGCACACCAAATTACCCTTCAGCTGATGTCATAGATCCCTTGTCATTCATGGAAGGAAAGTTTAATGACGGTGCGGCTATAAATAAACAGCTAAACGTATTTTTTTTGGGTATGGGAACGAAAGAATCAAATCCATTTCCGGGATCCATTGGCGCCTTCAGAAGTATGTTAGATAGACAAGGAATTAAACATGTGTATTATGAATCGCCTTTAACAGCGCATGAGTGGCTTACCTGGAGAAGAGATCTGCAAAAATTTGCTGCTTTAATTTTTAAAAAATGAAAAGTGATTAAACCTCTATAAACTTTTTTGAATCGAAGGGATAGCTGTGCACAAGGAAAATCCAGGTTATCAAGACCCATTGAAATAATAATAATTAACGTATAACAAACAGGCATGAAACAAATCTTAAAAATAATTACAGGGTTCTTTTTCTTGTGTCAAACTACTACCGCTCAGAATTTAATTACATCAGCCGCCAAAGGCTTCGACACATTGAGGCCCATGATACTGCATGGTAAAATTGATACCATCCTCTATCATTCTGCTACGGTGGATACTAATAGAAAAGCCATCATCTATCTTCCACCGGGATTTTCAAAAAACAAAAAATACCCGGTGTTATACTTGCTTCATGGCATTGGTGGTGATCAGAAAGAATGGTTGAATGGTGCGTCTCCCCAAAATATTCTTGATAATTTATATGCGGATGGAAAAATTGAATCCATGATTGTAGTCATGCCGAATGGCAGAGCTATGAAAGATGACCGGGCAGTGGGAAATGTTTTTGACAGTACCAAGGTAAAGGCCTTTGCAATATTTGAAAAAGATTTATTGAATGATCTTATTCCTTTTATTGAAAAGAAATATAATGTATACACCGATAGGGAAAACCGGGCTATTGCAGGTTTATCCATGGGTGGCGGCCAATCACTGAATTTTGGATTAGGTAATCTTGACAAGTTTGCATGGGTTGGCGGCTTCTCTTCTGCTCCCAACACAAAAACACCAGAAGTACTGGTACCTGACCCTGACAAAACAAAACAACAATTAAAATTATTATGGATCTCCTGCGGCGATGCAGATGGATTAATCAGTTTTAGTAAAAGGACACATGATTATCTCCAAAAGCATAATGTGCCACACATCTATTACATAGAACCCGGTGTCCATGATTTTAAAGTATGGAAGAATGGATTGTATATGTTCTCGCAGTTTTTATTTAAACCTGTTGATATCTCCAAATTTGCAAAATATTCAGTTTTGGGTACACCCGCTTCAACTAATATTCGTTCATCGAAATATCCACAAATATTTTCAGACAGTCGTGTTCTGTTTCGCATAAAAGCACCTGAAGCACAAAAAATGCAGATAGATCTGGGTAAAAAATATGACATGGTGAAAGACACGGGTGGCTATTGGATGGTAACCACCGATTCTATCAGCGAAGGTTTTCATTATTACTCGGTGTTGATTGATGGTGTGGCGATTGCCGATCCGTCCAGTGAAACATTTTATGGAATGGGCAGAATGGCTAGTGGTATTGAAATTCCTTTTAAAGGCGATGAATATTACACGTTAAAAGATATACCACACGGAGATATAAGAATTAAAAAATATTATTCATCGGTAACTCGTAGCTGGCGCGAATTGTATATGTACCTGCCACCGGGATACGATTTAAAAACAACTGAAAAATATCCGGTACTTTATATTTTACATGGTGGTGGCGAAGATCAAAGCGGGTGGGCCAGGCAAGGCAAGACAGATGTGATATTGGATAATCTTATCGCCGCACAAAAAGCAAAACCTATGATTGTCGTAATGCCAGATGCAAATATTGGCATGGGTGGATTTAGCAGCAATGGGATTGAGAACTCGTTGAAGATGTTTGAGACTGAAATGAAGCAGGCTATTATTCCATTTATAGAAACAAATTACCGCACATTAAATGATGCAAATAACCGCGCCTTGTCAGGATTATCTTTAGGCGGCTTGCATACCTTATATACCGGCATTAATAATACAGATCTATTCTCGCACCTTGGCGTGTTTAGTTCAGGATGGATCATACCTATGCTCAGCAAAACCGCAGATGCACAATATGAAATCATAAAAAATAATGCATCAAATATTAACGGTAATCTTAAAACATTCTTTATTGCGATGGGCGGACAAGAAGATATTGCTTACAAGAATTGCCAGATCATGCTGGGCAAGTTGGATGAACTGAAAATTAAACATACCTATACTGAATATCCCGGGGGTCATACATGGCCGGTGTGGCGAAATAACCTGTACAATTTTTCTCAGTTGATTTTTAAATAATTGGGTATTATGGACAAATGCTACCATACATTTAAGCTTACATCGGATATAAAGTACAGTATATGCTATAAGAATGCTTGAAGACCTGGTTATAAAAACACTGTATAATATTTAAAAAGACCATCCTCAATTGATTAATAATGAATACAGCTTGTATGACAAAAAGTAACTGGATGATCTGTTTGCAGGTATGTTTTATGTTAGTTTGCAGTAATGCTGATGCGCAGGAAAAATTATATCCAAATGAACTTCCATTGAGCGATGTTACTTTACTGGATGGCCCTTTTAAACATGCTCGTGACCTTAATATAAAGACGTTATTACAATATAAAGTTGACCGCTTACTGGCTCCTTACCGTAAGGAAGCCGGCATATCACCCAAAGACTCAAGTTATTCAAACTGGGATGGATTGGATGGACACGTCGGTGGGCATTATTTATCTGCACTCGCCATGAATACCAAGGCCACGAACAATGCTGAAAGCAAAAAAAGAATGCTGTACATGATCAGTGAATTGAAGGCTTGCCAGGATGCAAATACAAAAGATCATGCAGACTGGGGTGCCGGCTATGTAGGTGGTGTTCCCAACAGCAGAGCGGTATGGACTTCTGTACAAAGCGGTGATTTAAAAGCATTTCATGCAGCCTGGGTTCCCTGGTATAACGTTCATAAAATGCTTGCTGGCCTAAGAGATGCTTGGTTATATACAGGCAATGATGACTCAAAAAAAATCTTTTTAAAATTTTGTGATTGGTCTGTCTATATAACATCTGCTTTGACTGAGGATCAGATGCAATCGATGCTGGATACGGAACATGGAGGCATGAATGAAGTGCTGGCAGATGCATTTGCCATCACGAAAGACGAAAAATATCTCATCGCAGCCAAAAGATTTTCACATCATATGTTGCTGGATGCAATGTCTCAAGGAATAGATAACCTGGATAATAAACATGCCAATACACAAGTGCCCAAAGCCATCGGGTTTGAAAGAATTGGTGAGCTTAGTGATAATAGCAATTATATGAATGCCGGAAGTTTTTTCTGGCAAACGATTACAGCCAATCGAAGTCTTGCATTTGGGGGGAACAGCCGGAGAGAATTTTTTCCCGGTCCTGCGTCCTGTATGGATTTCATTGATGATGTGGAAGGGCCGGAATCCTGCAACTCTTACAATATGCTAAAGCTTACAGAAAGCCTGTTCAGGAAAAGTCCTTCAGCGAAATATATGGATTATTATGAAGGGACTATCTATAATCATATTCTGTCAACACAAAATCCTGAAACGGGTGGATACGTATACTTTACACCTGCACGGCCGAACAGCTACCGTGTTTTTTCAGCGCCCAATGAAGCTATGTGGTGTTGTGTAGGCAGTGGCATGGAAAATCATAGCAAATACAATGAACTTATTTACACACGTTCAAAAGATTCTTTGTTTGTAAATCTTTTTATAGCTTCTACATTGAACTGGCGCGATAAAAATATTCAGATACATCAGGAAACAAAATTCCCTTATGAAGAACAAACCAAATTAATCATCACGAATGGATCAGCACGTTTTAATTTATTGATACGTTATCCATCCTGGGTAAGCGACGGTGCCTTGCGTGTTTTAGTGAATGGAAAAGCAATAGAGCTCAATGAGCATCCATCATCCTATGTAGCCATCAATCGTATTTGGAAAAAAGGGGATGTGATAGAAGTGAAGTTGCCAATGCATAATACATTAGAACAATTGCCAAATGTTTCAACCTACATTGCCATGAAGCATGGACCCATATTACTGGCCGCAAAGTCCGGCAAGGAAGATTTGAAGGGATTGATAGCCAATGGTAGTCGATGGGGACATATTCCTGGCGGTAAAAAAATACCGTTGAATCATGCTCCAATCATTCTTGAGGACCATCTACAAAACCTTACACGGGATTTAATGCCAGTACCAAATGAACCTATGCACTTTACCCTGCACGATGTAAAAATGATCAACCCCATACAGGGTATACTTCAGCCATTTTATACCATTTACGATTCGCGGTATATCATGTATTGGATGGCCTTATCAAACAACCAATACAAATCATACCTTGATTCAATAGCGATTGCTGAAAAAGAAAAACTTGAATTGAGCAACCGTACCGTTGATGTAGTGGCGCCGGGTGAACAGCAACCTGAAGTAGATCACCAAATGCAAAGTAACCAATCACGTTCAGGCTCAGCAAATGATAATGTATATCGCCAAGCAGTTGACCGCGGATACTTTAGTTATAGTCTCAGAACAAACAATGAAAAAAATTTGAACTTATTGGTGCGTTACTGGGGGGCTGAATGGGGGGACCACAAATTTGAAATTTATATCGATGACCAAAAACTGGTTTCAGAAGATAACACCGGAAGATGGCATCAATCTAAGTTCTTTGACATAACCTACCACCTTCCGGAAAGCATGTTAAAAAATAAAGAATCAGTGAGGGTAAAGTTTGAAGCACTACCTGGCAATACGGCAGGGCCGGTTTATTATATCAGATTATTGAAACCGTAAAACCAATTATTACATCCATAACTTCAGAAAAAAAATAACATGTAGGTCTAATTGAATTAAAATAAATAAAGATTATGCTAACGGAAATATTTATAAAAAACATTTTTAAAACTTGCTTTTTGTTATTGGGTTTTTCAGGTTTATTAATTCCAGGATCAATTGCCCAAACACCAACATTAACGTTAGACTTTTCTAAGTCAGGCGCTGCGGTCAGTCCCATGCTATACGGATTAATGACCGAGGAAATCAATCATTCCTACGATGGTGGCCTGTATGCAGAACTTATACGAAACCGAATATTTAAAGACAATAAATCTACACCAGAAGGCTGGAGTTTGGTACAAGGCGATGCTGCTGCGATGGCCAGTATTAAACTTATAGGTTCAACGGATGAAAATGTTCTGTTTGAGGAAAGAGGTAATGCTATTAATGGCGCACTTTCCACCTGCTTAAGGCTTACTGTAGAAAAGACAGATGGAAGAGTAGGCATTGCTAATGAAGGTTATTGGGGAATTCCTGTAAAACCTTCTACCACATACAGAGCATCATTTTATATAAAGGGAACGGCGCGAAAGGAACCTCCTCGCTGGCCCTGGGAGCCGAAACCTGCTACTCCATCTCCTCCGGAAATTGAAAACAATACTGCGGGCCCTATAACAGTTTCGATTGAAAGCAATGATGGGAAAACAGTTTATGCTTCGGGTTCCATTATTCTTAAGGAAAGCATGTATTGGAAAAAGTATGAGTTAAAGTTAACCACAGCATCTACTATAAAACCTACCAGGGATGCCCGCTTTGTGATCTCTACTAATCGTATAGGCCTTTATTATTTTAATCTTGTTTCATTATTTCCTCCTACTTATAAAGACCGCCCTAATGGCAATCGTCAGGATTTGATGCAAATGCTTGTTGATATGAAGCCTAAGTTTCTGCGATTCCCAGGAGGTAATTTCCTGGAAGGACCTATGATCACAGATGCTTTTCCATGGAAAACAACCCTGGGTGCTTTAGAAAACAGACCCGGCCATAATGGTTCGTGGGGATATCGCGCTTCTGATGGTATGGGATTGCTTGAATTTTTAGAATGGTGTGAAGACATGAATGCAGAACCACTTTTAGGTGTGTATGCAGGTTACTCACTAAAAGGAGATCATATAGATGCGGGCCCGCTTTTAAAACCTTATGTAGATGATGCCCTGGATGAGATTGAATACGTGATGGGGAGTGTAAATACGTATTGGGGTGCAAAACGTGCAGCCGATGGGCATCCTAAACCATTCAAACTTACCTATGTTGAAATTGGCAATGAAGATTGGTTTGACAGATCCAATAGCTATGATGGAAGATTTAATCAATTCAGAAAGGCCATAGAGACAAAATATCCACAATTAATATGCATTTCTACTATACCAGGAACACAATATCCTGCAATGAAAGTTACTTCAGGAAAAGAACCACAGGTAGTAGATGAACATTATTACCGCAGCTCATATGGTATGTGGGAAAATGCTTCGCAATATGATACATACGATCGTAAGGGTCCTAAAATCTTTGTGGGCGAATGGGCAACCCGGGAGGGTGCTCCTGCTACCAATCTGAATGCAGCATTGGGTGATGCCGCATGGATGACAGGAATGGAACGAAATTCAGACCTGATCATTATGTCATGCTACGCCCCACTTTTTGTAAACGTGGATTCTGCTACTGCCACAGCACCGAAAGCATGGCAATGGGATTCAGACCTGATTGGATACAATGCCCTCCATAGCTACGGATCGCCTTCGTATTATGTACAAAAATTGTTCAGCGAATATTTAGGTAATAAAATTGTACCAACAACTTTTGAAAACATGCCGACACAAGCCCGGCCTCTTACACCGAGAGACAGCGCACAGGGAATAAAAACTTCTCCTCAGGTACCTACTGTTTTTTATAGTGCTACTATGAATAATAAAACCGGTATCATTTATTTGAAACTGATTAATAGAACGGGGAAGTCACAGCCAATCAAAATAAACCTGAATGGAATTGTAAAAATATCGGCTGGAGCAACGCTGGTTGTTATTAAAGGGGATAAACCAGAAGATACCAATACGATTACAGATCCTCGCAAGATCATACCAATTACTTCTCAAATAAATACAGTATCTAAAAGTTTTATGACAAATATAGATCCGTATTCGGTAAGTATCTTGCAACTACAAACCCTGAAATAGAATCAACGTAAAGAAGATGATCTATAAACTATGAACTGCCTGGTACAAAGAGGACTATAAAACACTTCACCCCTAATTGACTTTATAACTTTGTATGATGAAAAATTTTCGGTTCATAGTATGTGCTTTCACCATATGTCTTAGCACGCATTTATTTTCACAATCACTTTCAAATGCAGCACATAATCCAATCATTTTTGCAGATGTGCCAGATATGGCGATGATACGAGTAGGTGATGTTTATTACATGAGCAGCACTACCATGCATATGAGTCCGGGTTTACCTATAATGAAATCTAACGATCTTGTAAATTGGAAGATCATCAACTATGCTTATGATACAATTGCCGATATAAACGACCTCAATCTTGAGAATGGTAAGAATAGTTACGGCAGAGGCACATGGGCCAGCAGCCTTCGATATCATAACGGGATTTTTTATGTGACGACCTTTTCGCAAACCACAAACAAAACCTATATTTTTTCAACCACCGATATCGAAAAAAGCAAGTGGAAAAAAGTCTCCTTTTCACCTTCATACCATGACCATTCACTTTTCTTCGATGATGATGGTAAGACATACTTGCTTTATGGAAATGGGAAACTAAGCCTGATCGAATTGAGCGACGATCTGTCCGGCATAAAACCCGGTGGTATGCAAAAGGTAGTGATTGAAAACGCAAGCTTGCCAGCTGGTGGTAATATAATGTTGGGTGCAGAAGGTTCACAACTATTTAAAGTAAATGGGAAATATTATCTCTTCAATATTGTATGGCCACGGGGTGG
>JBDTUE010000151.1:0-10437 GCA_040007895.1 Saprospiraceae bacterium
ATATTGAAGAATAAAATAAAATATTTTGAATACATACAATCTGGATCGAAATCATTTTAGATTGCTGACGCTAAAGGAGGCGGATGAGAATGAATATGCTTCACTTGACTGGAAACAAAGGTTTATGTTGCATCAATATCTCAACAGTATTGCATACGGATATGTAAATCAGGAAACACCGGTTCTCGATCGTAGTATTTTCCATGCCCGAAAACTTTCCGATGGGGAATATGAAGATTGCAGGAAGGAATAAAGACCTGGATGATATTGAACACCTGATAGATAATTAGTGATCCTGAATTCTCTCCATCAAGTCAAAAGCGCTTTGAGTTCCTGCATATACGGATCCCCGATACTAATAGGTCGTGTATATCCATCCAGTGTCATGGTATCATCTTCATGATTGATGTTCAGCATACGGTGAATATTGACAGCATTGAACCGATTGACGCGACGGATGTGATCGGGTAATAAATTCATCAGGACATTTAGTGTTTTTCTTACAGTCACCTGTCTCTTGCCGGTCATGACAAAGGTGGTCTGTCCTTCTCCTGCGACTTCAAGGAAAAGAATGTCAGCTACATTGATGCGATGTGTCATCTGATTGGATCGGATGTATAAAACCTCTTTTGTTTCATTGAGTATGATCGAGGTTTCCGCATCATCACTATTGCTGCCACTGAGTCGCGAAAGAATAGCAGCTTTTATAGAAGGAAATTCTTTTTCCCATGTTGACCAAAAAGGTTTGCCTATCAGTTTGATCAGTGCGGTGCCACATTCATCAACAGCTTGTTTAGCTGCATCAAACTGCACATTGCCGGTCATAATGACAATTGGCGGCACAGGTACATTATTGTTTCGAAGCATCCGGATCAGGTCAAAAGCAGAACCCCCAAACAATTCAATATCCAGCAATAGTGCATCAGGTTTAAGGGAAAGAATTTCTTCGTAACCGATAGTAATTGTATCTGAAGAACCCACAACCTCACACTCATTGGTTTCATTTAATGTATTGACGACAGCCTCTCTGAAATCAGGGACATCTTCCATGACATAAAACCTGATAACTCTCATAAGATTTGGATTTTATATTGTTTAGGCACATTGATGATCACTTGTGTGCCCGATGATTTTCCTGTCAACGGATCCACCAGGTCATCATATTCGGTCGAAAAATGATGTTGATTCTGGGCATTAAATATATTGTGTACACTTTGAAGCATGGATGTTCCTTGTTTTGTACTATTCGATCCCATCGCTTTCGAAGCTGTCCGGCCAATACCGTTGTCACTAATGATGATGTGCAGAAAGTCTTCTGATTCCTTGATGGCAATCTTTAGTTCACGATGGTTTGTACTCTTTCGCAAACCATGCTCAATGGCATTTTCGACATGGATCTGTACTTGTAGTAAGGGCACCATGACTTTACTCCATGCAGAGATGGTTTCTTTTGGAGGCATGGATAATGAAAGGAAATTCCTGTACGTCGCTTGCTGGATGGAAAGATAATTATCGACCAATTTCATTTCATCCGGCAATGAATGAAATGCCTCGCCATTCCGACTATGGGTGAAAACAGTGCCTATGTTTTCAGACAGGCGATCGATCACATCCACCACTTCGCTGTCCGTTCTGAAACGGGTCTGAATCCAGTTGAGCGAATTTTTTATAAAGTGAGGATTCAATGAATTGGCAATGGCCCGGATTTGGAATTGTTCTTTTTCGCGGCGTTGTTCGGAGAGAGCGATTTCGGTTTCTTTGATGCGTAAACGTTGCCTGTGGATGCGTCTGGTAAACAAGAAGCCTAAGAGACTGAAACTTCCAATGAGTAAGATCCAGAAAGAAGGACGTTCGTCAAGATAAGGTGGAGACCATAATGTAATCGATATCGTATCGACGACCTGGTTGTTTTTGATCGCGCGCACTTCCATCTTACTTTCTTTTGGAGGGAGATAATCCACGCGGATATCAAAATCACGGCTATAGGATGACCATAGTGTATCATGAATATTCTTATTCACCAGCCTGTATTGAATACCTGTGTTGTCATTCAGCAGACCTGTAAAGGAGGGTTCCAGGTGAATTGTGAAGCTTCTTTTTTTAGGAGGTAATTTTAGATATAATGTGGAATCGATATTAAGTGATGTTGTTTTGCCTGCCTGTTCTCGGATGGTGATATTTTTTGAGATGAGGTAAGTGGGTAGGGTATCGAAGGAATGATATCGTGGATCGATACGCGTGGCACTTTTATCAAGTCCGACCCAGATATATCCCTTTGAATCCGGTAAAATGGCATTTTGTTCACAAGAGCCTCCATAAGACGAAGTGTTGTAAAAAAAGATCTTCGGCATTTCGGGATTCACTGCATATGAATCGAGATCCAAAAATCCATAACCAATGGAATTACCAAACACAAGCATATGGTTATACACTTTCATGAAAGTCACGGTGGAGTAGCCTGCTTCATCCAATATGAGTTTGTGTGTTTTAGCGGACAACTCATCATAGAACAAATCGAATGAATCCGGATGATCCATGACATATAGGCCATCGGTGCATCCCATCCACAATCTTCCATTCGGATCTGTTACTGAACTCATCATTCCATAATCTACACCGTTACCTGATTTCAATAACCATGTACGTGCAGTGTCTAATTTCAATAACCATGTACGTGCAGTGTCTAATTGAGGGTCGTAAAGGGCAATACCCTGACTTGGACGTCCAAGCCACAAACGCCCTTTGCTGTCTTCTGCGATGGTCAGCACGTTGTCAAGCAACATACCTTTTTCCTTACTGATAAAAGTCCAGTCCGAATTCTCTGTCAATGGAACATTTGTAATACCTAATCCGAAACTTTGGAAGCCGGCGGCGATCTGATGATTACGAAGTGGAAGAAAACAATATCCTACTTCTCGTTGCGCTTCGGCTTTCTTTGTTTTAGCATCTCGCCAAAGTCCATCATGATAAGTAACTAAATAATAATCTTCCGTCCAAAAACCCATATTTCCTTTTTCATCCCGGTAGCTTCCTGGAAGAAAGCTCTTGTATTTGGCGGCACCGGGAGGTGGGGGGAAGAGTTTGTCATTTTCAAAATAACAAAGGCCTGTGGTATATCCTCCAAACCAAATCCTACCTATATCATCTTCATTGATGCAATGCAGGGAAGGCACCATGTTGTGATTGTTCTCGAAACATTGCAGCAAATCCGGAAAAACACGCATTAATCCAGCCTGGGAAGCGACCCACAGGTCACCGGATTTATCCAGTGCAACACTTACATTCTGGTGCGTATTCCGGAATGAAACAAAATGATGAAACTGCATAGATGAATCTACGGTATACACATCTATGATGAAACCCGGACTAAACTGGTCAGAACTGCTTTGACCATAGAAAAGAATATTGTTTGAATATTCGAAGAACTCATGTACAATCCCCTTTCGTGATTTTGGAAGTACAAGATTAAAATGGGTGAATTGATCTTCTGTACTGAATGAAAAACCCCATTCAAGATCCGGATGAAGGAATGCGGCGGCCTCTTTCCATACAGGATGTATGAGGGATGGGCTCACAAATGTTTTGTGAATCCTCCAGTCTTTAGTGTTGTCCCACTGGATCAGGAGGTATTTATTTTCAAACCGGGAGGCTACAAGATCGAATTTTGACTCTGGAAGTTGTTGAGGAAGTTGAGCATGATTGACTAAGAGCCATTGAAGAGTGTCCATCTGCCAAAGCTTCCCCTCCCGGTCTAAAATGATCATCTGGTCCGTTTCCTTGTTGACAAGAATCTTTTGTGTAAAGGAAGTCTCCCACGATCTCCAATGTCCATTTCTAAACAAGGAAACTGAATGATTCATCATAACCCAAAGACCAATATAATCTTCAGCGAATTGTAATCCTTCACCATGGTAACCAATATCATCGGGGCTATAGAGGGTAAAGTTTCTGCCATTGAAGCAGGAAAGCCAACCACTCGCATGGTTTACCCAGATGCGTCCATCGCGATCGCAGTAGACAGTATTGCATTCGGACATCGCCAGGCCATCGGTGTAGGTGAAGGTTTGGGTTTGGTTGAACTGGGCGGAACTGAGAACTACAAAAAAGCTTGAAAGAAAGAGGATAAAAATAGGTTTAACCATCTGTGTAAAAATAGATGGTTAAGCCGGGATATCGGTATAGAATCCACAAACATGATTCAAAACTTAACAAGGGACATCTCCATGACTACGAATGAGGCTATAGGTATTGCATTTCGTACACGCCTGAGGAGGTTTCGTTGATGTATAGTCTGGTTCTGTATTCGGTTGAGGTAAAAGCATAAAGAATCATACATATTTGGACGATATAATGGAGTAGTAGGAAATATTTGTCAAATACAAGCTGATTAAATAAAACAATCGAGATCAACTTTACCATAGGGAAATTTTGCTTACCTCAATTAAATGCCTGCTATTCCATTATATTAAATATTTATATCTGATCAAGTGTTGGAAGGTCAAACAGTAATAAAATAATTAAAATGATCAATCTCAAGTTCGTCTTTACTTTAACATTACTTACATGGTATGGATATGCGGAGACACAGAATACGTATTGGGTTAGTAATGATCCTTCTGATGCAGCAGTTGTGCAATACTCTAATCTACAAACGGCAATTGATGATGTGGAAGATGGGGATACATTGATGATATATCCCACAGGGATTTCCTATGGGGATATCAATCTTACCAAACCATTATTTTTTGAAAGTATTGGGTTTCAAGTAAATCCATTCACTCAGCCGGCTCTTCAATTATATACGTACAACTTTGAAGCGTTTTTAAATTCCTTAACAATCAACGATGCAGGCAATGACATTGGAATAAAGGGTATTTCGATTAGTGTAATATCAATTAATGATGTAAGTAACTTGACGATCTCACATTGTAAAATCCAGGCTGGGTTGATTAAAAATTCTGAGAACGTGGCATTACTGTCAAACCTGATTGGAGGCTCGTCTATTAATATTAGTTTCTATGATCGGTGGCATTTACGGTTTGAAAATACAGATGAATTACTCCTTTCTAACAACATATTTTGGCAATACGTACCCGAAAGTTTTGTCAGTAATTTATATATTGATATAAATTGTGCGAATCCATCATTATATAATAACATATTTTCCGATGATTCAAATCTAAGCAACTGTATTTTTAAAAATAATATATACATATCGGGCAGTGGTGCCTGTGTTAATTGTGAAATCACGAATAATATATTTGCGGGAACATTTGGCTCAAATCCTCCTGGCAATCTTTATAATATAAATCAAGCATCAGTATTTGTAGGCTATCCAACACAGGGTGATTACAGCTTTGACACCAGTTATCAGTTATTGGCAAATTCTCCGGCTATATCGTACGGTGTTAATGGTGTGGATTGTGGAGTGTTCGATGGAGATTTTCCTTACCGATTGTCTGGCATTACAGATCGTCCTATAATTTCTGAATTGGAAGTACCCCTTACTACGTATGGTGATGAAATGCAAATTACTGTTCGGGCAAAAGTTATACATTAAATTTAAATGAAATGATAGATGGGATAAATGTTTATTTGTATGTACCGAATAGAAGTGATTTGAAAATACCGATTAAAGTGAGGTCATAAAACTAATTAATTAATGAGATCCAGGATAGTTGTTCTATTTCTAATCCTCTTTTATTCAGCCCTGAATAGTCAAAACTGTCCACAGTCGGACTGTGGATATTTATTCACAAGTTATGAGGTGACTGGAGCATGTGATCAAGCATGTGAATTATTATATAATGGTAATTTTGGCAACATTAAAATTCCGATTAAGGTTTTCTTCTTAGGCTCTGATATTATTATAGGTGTGAACGATGTTGAAAACGCATTAGATAACGTTAATACTTATTTTCAAAATAACAATTTTAAAGTTGAGTTTAAAATAAGAGATTACATTGCAATTGATAATGTTGTTTTTAATGATTTTTGTCTGGATTATGGATTTGGATGTTGCCCTGATGCAGGTTATGCCACGACCCAAATTATCAATTTTATTCTTGAAAATCCAGAAACAATAAATTTGTTTGTAACTGATATCCTTCTTGCTGGTAATAATTCGAATTGTATATTGGGTGAAGGAGCTGGGTTTTCATTTTTCCCAGGTGAGTTTGTTCAGGGATTATTTCCAGTTGACCCTGGAATAGCATTAGGATCAAATGGAATGGTCATAAGACAAAATGAATTTACTATGCAAAATTATAAAGCGTTAGCACATGAATTAGGCCATATTTTTGGCTTATGGCATACATTTTCACAGGATATTTTTATCTCCAATTGTTCTGATCCAATTTGTAGAATTAATGATGGAATTGCTGATACTTCACCTGAACCAAATACTTTGAATCTTATGGATTACGCTCCATGTGTATGTACGGAGAATGGCAATCCTTATTGTTTGCTTACACCATGCCAGGTTTCAAAAATGTATGCAACGTTGTACGATTGTAGAAATTCAACATGTATTTCTCCAAATGTGCCTGCTATACATATGAACGGTGAAGAACTAAATGAACTCACTTATAATCGAGGCGATTTACTGAATGATCTCGAAGCCGTTCTTGATCCTGAATCAGCTACAAATACTAGCGATTATGCTCTTTTTACAATAAAAAGAGCAAATGGAACAATTGCATTTGAAACATTTGAGCATGTATTTAATCTTAATTACCTAATTGATCAGGATATTCTTCCGGACTATGGCTTGTTCACTGTAGAAGTCAGAGATAGAGCTATCTATAATCATTCCTGTATTAGTCAACCATCCATAGTTACAGTTCACATCCTGCCATGTAATGACGATGGAATTTGTGATCCGGGCGAAACCCTAAGTAATTGTGATGATTGCGTCCAATTATTTGGCCAAGGTGGTGCTTCACTATCCCATTTGGAATATTTTATAGATGATGACCCAGGGTTAGGAAATGGATACCCTTTAAGTCTTAATAATAATTCTAATTCTTTAGCTTCATATTCTATTCCGATTTCTGGATTGACAAGTGGTGTTCACGTGATGTTCGTTCGCGCAAAAAGCAGTGCAAACTTATGGGGTTTTACTCAACGGAAATTATTCTACATACGACCTGAAGCAGACTTACAGGATAAAATACTTACTGACCTTGAATATTTTGTAGATACTGATCCTGGCTATGGAAATGGAATGCCCCTTACACTTGAAAATACTAATAATTCAATTGCTAATTACTTATTGACGTTGAATGCATTTGAGCCTGGGATCCATGTCTTACATGTGCGCGGAAAAGACAGCAAAAATCAATGGAGTTTTACTCAACGGAAATTATTCTATATCCGACCCGAAGCTGGCTCAGAGGATAATCTACTTACTGATCTTGAATATTTTGTAGACACTGATCATGGATATGGAAATGGAATTCCTCTGACATTAGAAAATGATACCAATTCAATTGATACATACTTATTGCCGTTAGACACTTTTGGTCCCGGAATCCATGTATTATATTTCAGAGGGAAGGACAGCGCCGATCGTTGGAGTTTCACCCAAAGTAAATTGTTCTATATCCGGCCGGGAGGACCAATTGAAGACAATATTTTAACAGATCTTGAATATTTTATCGATACAGATCCTGGATTTGGTAATGGGACTCTTTTGGCTTTGGAAAATGATACTAATTCAATTGCATCCTACATTATTGCATTGAACACCTTCACACCTGGCGCACATACACTTTATGTCCGGGCAAAAGATAATCATGGCGAATGGAGCTTTACAGTTGTAAAAGCATTTAACATATATGTCGTAGGACCAATCGTATATGTGGATTGGGATGCGACAGGTAATAATGTTGGAACATCATGGACACATGCCTTTAACAGCCTGCAATCAGCCTTATTTTTAGCCACTCTATACGATACCATAGTAGAAATTTGGATTGCCCAAGGGGTTTACAAACCAACTAATACAACTGACAGAAATTCAAGCTTTACATTTTTGGATAGCACAAAAGTCTATGGTGGCTTCTTAGGCACTGAAACCGAACGAAATCAAAGAACTAATAATTTATCTTATGTAGTGTTGTCAGGAGATATTGGCATAACAGGAGATAGTACAGATAATAGCTATCATGTAGTTGTGATTGATCCATCCTGCCAGAATTGTGTTCTGGATCGGCTTACTATTAAACTTGGGAATGCCAATCTTGCTTCCAACGATAAAGATAAGGGAGCAGGAATGTATTCACTTGGAAAAAGCGAGTTGAATGATGTCATTTTTGAACATGTTGCTGCTATTAATATGGGAGCGGCGATTTTTAATACGGGGCCCAGTGCGGATCTGAGAGCTATGAATTGCATATTCAGATTCAACACTTCGGGATTGGAAGGAGATATCTATAATTCGAGTGGTGCAAATTTTGAATTTGTAGGAATTAATAGTATTCAGGATTAGTTAAATGACTAGTCATGAGTAATTAGCTGGTTGTAATTGATATTATTCCTCCACACCCATAATTAATATATTAAAACATAGTGTTTTTGAAAATACGTATCAAATCAAAAAATAATCAATATAAAATTTAAAATTATGAAAAAGCTAGTTTATGGGTTTTTTATTATGATGATCATATTTGCCTGTGCGTCAAAAAAAGTGATATCAGACAATCAAAAGGATATATCTAAAGAAGATGTGGAAAGTAAGCCGGTTCGAACAAGTATTATAACCGGTGCTCTAAACGTGATAGATTACCAGGATACATTTAAAACCCGTTTTGGTGCTTCATTAGTTGATTCTGTTATTAATGCAAAATTGCAGGATAGTATTATTATCACCATTCTACTTGAGGGTACAGAAAAGGGGAAAAAAATAACGCTCCATCAAGGTGAACAATTTAATGATTTATTCAAAAATAAAACTCTAACTCAATATGAAGGATGGGTAAATCCCAGTAAAGATTTTTCAAAAGCATTCAAAAATTCAAAGGGATATAAAGTGATTATAGATCGTATTCACAAGAATGGAAAGGAGACCTTTTATGGCATACTGGAGTTCAATAAAATATATGAAAAATGTTCGGGTGATCCTTCGGCCCGATCCTATTTTATAAGGATACCGGATTTGTATCTGAACAATGCCAGGGGGGGTAACTTATCTGTGGTCTATGAATATTATGAATGTGCACCGAGGGAAGGGGATAAAACAGTAAGAGATTACACAACTAAAAAATCAAGATATACGTCCTGGGTGCTGTGGATTTCTGATATAACGTTTGAATAGGCATGGCAGAGATTGGTACAATTCCCAAGAGTTTAAGTTTTATCTTCCTCATTCTGCTGAATGGTTTTTTATTATCAGCTCAGCATAATTATCCATTAACAAAGGTTGGTATTTGGGTAAGTGAAGAACAACTTTCTTCGTTATATACGTTGTATGCGATGCCGTTGATTATCATCAATACTACAGTGTATATTCCAAACGAACGATGCATTGAACTTCGTAAGTATGGAGGAAGTATTTCCAACAAGGATTTTGAAGGAAATACCATAACTAAATCGGAAGGTTCTGACAGTGCGGAGAAATCGGCAGGCTCTAACACAGTGGAGAAAGAGACAGGTGGTACAGGAGACCAGAAAAGCCAAGCGGCTGCTGAAGCTGCTAAATCTAAAGGTGGAGGAAAAGCCAAAAAGTCGAGAGGTGCTGCAAATGAAAAAAAAGATCATTCTGGCACTATAGTCGAAAGGCAAGAGGATGGGGATTTGGCTATTAGAAGTGGGTCCGGTGCAGATGATGATAGACAGGGCAGTGGAGCTGAGGCAGAAAAGCAAACAGCCGGTGCGCTGGACACGAGAAATACCGCAGCCGGAACGGATCAGAAATCGTATAACGGATACACCTTGTTTATCAAATGTTATAAAGAAGGGTCAATGTTCAGTCTGGCGGATTTTTTTGGTGAAGGAAAGATTAAGATATATGATGTGAATGGTCTGCATGAGGTAACCATTTTAAATATTATTTATGATTAAGAACTAGCCTATGCCTCGTTCTTTAAATGGGAGAACTAATCGCTGATCATGACAAGCCACAAATGTTAACATAATAAAACTAAAATGTATACTACCAAGATCACAGTTTTTAATAACCGTAGACCATTAAATGGTGTCCGAATTACTTTGGAATTCCGAGGTTTAACACAGATGGGTTTTACTACTCCAGTTTATACAGACGGAGAAGGAATTGCCTACATCCAACATGCTTCATCAGGTGAAGCATATGTGTATTTAGATCATGAACCACAAAGGGATCCAATAAAAACTCCTGGACGTGAAACCTATAATTTGTAATTCAATTCATCAAAATGGCTACTGATATTTATAATTGTAAGGATTGCGGCCAATCAT
>JBDTUE010000152.1:0-10325 GCA_040007895.1 Saprospiraceae bacterium
TAATCATAAACTGGTGATTGGGAATGAGATCAGTGATGATGAGATAAATAAAATGAAGAGTGTTCTTAAATAATAAAGAGTATAACTTCAACATCTTTACGGTTTTTATCAATACATACACATTTCTCAAATTTCTCAAAGATTGAATAAAAATAAGATTGTTGACTATCTCAATTAATTCATAGCAAATAAAAAAGTGGATAACCTGAACTGCATCAAGTTATCCACGATATATAAAAATACCTATCTTATGCAACAATAAACGGAGCTACTATCGTCAGGATTTGTTCCTTAGTCAAAGGTTCATCAAATCCTTCAGAAGCGGCTTTAGCATCATTAAATACTCCACCGAGTCCAATGATATTCACACCGGCCTGGGTAGTTACTTCTTCACCGGCAAAACTCAAATTAATATTGGCTTGAGCCGGGGCAAATTCGATACCACTATAATTGAGTGTAATCCAGGGTTTAAGTGGTTTTTGACTCGCAGGCACTGCAGCATCCAATGCTCTGCGCATCTGTCTGATATGACTGGCATGTCTTGCTTCTACAGAATGTATATTTAATGCAGCGGTCAGTACAGTTCTGCTGGATTGTAAATTAGCTGCTTGTCCTTTGTAAGCCCGTACACCGGTGTCTTCAAAGGTTTGAGCCATGGCTAATTGAACTGCATAACTATCGAGATATCCGGCGAAAGGGCCATTACCGCTACCCTTACCTCCGGTAAAATCGAACGATGGTTTAGATATTGCTGCACTTCCTAAAACTGTTTTAAGAAAAGCAACGTGTTTGTTTTCATCTGATTTTATTTTGGTCAACGCACCTTGTGCAGCAGCACTGGCAGTCAAATAACCGGCTGAACCAACGATGTTGTTATAAAATTCAGCTTCAAGGTATTCCAGGGTAAGTGCATAATTGAGTACATCATTTACAGTAGCAGGAGTAGTTTGTCCATATGCTTTATTAAACATAGCGCTCATTGCAAGTGGGATAGTAGCTAAAGCAATTTTTCCTGTAACGGAAGCAAATTGGCTCATAGCTTTTCTTCTGCTATCCAACCGATCGTAGACGTCTGCATCTACTTTTTCTATTTCAGATAATATATTTTGTAAATTCATGATTTGATTTTTTAGGATGGTAAATTACTTGCGTTAATCTTGGTCTTGATATAAGCACCGGCTATTGCCAATACTTCTGCCGGGGTACGTGCCGTGTCTAATCCATTGCTATCCGTAGTATTGGAAAATGTTCCATTGCTGATCAAGTCTGCTATCAAAGCAGCATGCCTCGCTTCAACGGAAACAATTTTACCGGCTATTCCCAAATAAACAGGACCATTACCTGAAGTCGATATTAATTGTCCCGCTCCATTGTATGCAGTCACTCCTAAATCTTCAAAAGCTTTAGCTGTACTTAAGACGCTGGTCCGATCTGTAAAATTGATGGAAGAAAAATTTACCTCCAGGGCGGGAATGATCATGGTCGGAGCTGCAGCGGTAATAGCTGCTTTAAAAAATTCACGATGACCTACTTCATGATTGCGGATATCAGTAAGATATTCCATTTCTAATGCCGACATACCCGAATACGGTGTAGCTATAACTTGTTCATAAAATGCTGCTTCTAGTTGTTCGAGTGCATAAGCATAATTTAAGATACCTACATCACCACTACCCAGGTTTACACCATCAGAACTACCATCCACATCGTCTTTATTACAGGCAACGCCAATAGCAACCACTGCTGCCGTAGCTCCAAAATACTTTAGCATGCTTCTTCTCCGCATACTACTCACTATCACCTTATCAGCAATTGCTAATGAAGGCGAAATTTCTGTTTTACTCATAATTAATTTTTTTTAAATTTTACCGGATTAATAAATATGTAAGTAAGTTTAATTCACAATAGGCAATACTCAAATAGGCAATTGGCAATAAGCAATTGGCAATAGACAACTAAATGCACAATTGGCAATAAGCAATTAGCAACATGAAATACGCAAAGACCCCTAATACAAACAAGGGTATCCTAATAAATAAAATCTATTAAAATGAATTGGAAGAAGACAGTAAATGTCGTCGGTATAAATTTAGTTACGAGCCATTTTTGATATTGGATTTGAATAACATCCATATATTTTAGTTTTAACAGAATGATATGAATAAATTTTTTTGGCTCAATCATCATTATTAAAACAATTATTATACAATAGATGCAGGAAGGATGTTAGTTTATAAAAAATCTAAGAGTATATCAAAATAGTATATACCTTGTCTATAAAGCAACCAATATGAAAAATTTATCACTTAAATTGGAAGACCACATTTTCGTAGAAACAGAGCAAGTATTATTAAAAGTTAAGAAAAACAGGAATAGATATATTAATGATGCCATTGAATTCTACAATAAGCTTCATACCTGAAAACTACTTACTGCTCAACTTCATAAAGAATCCAAATTAGTATCGGATGAATCACTGAAGGTATTAGCAGAATTTGAAAAACTGAAGGATAAAAATTAAACAGTTTGATCTTTGGTTAGCAGATCTAAACCCACGGTTAGGTTCAGAAGCAGGGAAAATCAGACCAGTGGTAATTATACAAACAGATCTACTGAATTCAACACATCCTTCTACGATAATTTGTCCCATAACAACGAAGGTATCCGTTGATTCAGAAATATTACGAGTTCATCTATACAAACCGAATATTGGCCTTAAAGAAGATTCCGATATCATGATCGATCATATACGGACCCTCGATAATCGACGATTAATAAAAAAAATAGGTGTTGTCACCACACTTGACAGCTACAGAATCAAAGAGAATTTGAAAATAGTATTGGATCTATAAGAACATAGATCGTCTTTCTGCCTGTTAGTTCAAATGAACTTTAGGCCATAGACTCACCGCATTATTCAAAATAAATAACGAACTGATTTCGTATGAAAAATAATCCCGGATAGGGAAACTATCTACCAAATCCTTGACCTGTTGCTCATCCTCAGCATGAAATACAATCCAGCCTTTGGTGCGGTCTTCATTAATAGAATACATTTCAATAACACCTTCAATCAAAAGATCATTAATCAGTTTACGGTGTGCGGGCAATAAATCCCAGAACGGATCATCCAGTGGATCCAAGATTAAAGTCACCATGTAACTGCCCATGACTTAAATATAAGCCTAATTTTAAAAATCTGAGCCCAGAGAAAGATAAAACTTCGGCTTCAGCACCTCCCTTGTTTCAATACCCCAGGCGTAATCAGCCCTGATTTTATATCCCATAAGTGTCAGCCGCAGGCCAGTACCATATCCGAATACCACGGGATCGCGGGCATAGATAAGATCAATCTTGACTTTTGGATTGGATACAGAAGTTGTATTCAAAGGGCTTTTCTGATCAAATGGATTACTTCCAAACCAGGCTGTTCCCGCATCTACAAAACCAACGATCTGCAGGTTTCTTAGGAATACGGATCTCAATTCATGGTTGACAAGATATTGTATAAATGGGATCCTAAGTTCTGAATTAAAAAGAACATGACTGGCTCCGTTCCTTATATTTTGTTTGAATCCTCTAAGATTAGCACCCAGGGCATAATAAGCATAGTTTTTATCTCCCGGTATCGGTGTATCCTGATCATATTGTGGACTTAACCAGTTATCAACTCCGCCGAGGTAAAATAGAATTTGTTCAGATCCAAAGGAAGTAGCTCCCGATAATCTCAACGCCAGAATGGTTTTTCGATCAAGGCCTATGTAATGTCTTGCATCAAATCCCATTACCGTCATGAATCCTTTTGCCAGGTTGAGTTTCCAATTATCTACTATCTGGATATCCATCTTTTTTACTACTTCGATGTACCCTTTCGCCCTGGTACCGGTAAATCTGTTGATATCAATTGGAGTCGTATTGTCATAGACATATTCACCTTTGAGGCCTGCCCGTTGAGCTGTAATGGGATCAGACTTAAGATTGGTAGGGTCTGTCGTCAATATCACTGATCGATCAAATCTCATCGTAGCGGCTAATCTGAAACTTTGATAAGTATCGAAAGGGTATTTCCATTCAGCTACCGCAATAGAAGTTCTGTTTCTTTTGCGCTGCGCCAGGATAGAACTGACTTCTTCAGTCAGATACCTGGTCTGCCTATAGATTCCATACCTTTTGTCTATCCGTTTTTTATTGTCGTCCACGATCAAAAAGTATTCGGTACCATTAAAATTAGTAGGTATTCGAACCCCTCCTTCTATAACATAATCCTCAAATAAATCTTTGATCTGGCCTTTAATCAGGAAACCTGCCGGTGGATATTCATAACCTCTTTTTTCTCCTGCATAACTATTCAACCCTCCAAATAATAATTCATTGTCCAGGTTAGTCACCGTATGATCGAGTTTGAATTTTAACCGGGAAGCTACCATTCTGGTAAATTTAAATTTTTCCGGAACTTCCGTTTTTTCCGGATGAAATGTATTTACTACTTCAACCGTAGTATTAACTGTCGTATCGGTTAGATCTGTTCCGTTAGTTGTACTATCCGATAAATTCACTTCCGTAGATGGAACAGCTACCTTTAAAATTTCAGTACCCGGTGGATCTGGAAATTCAGTTTGAAATAAACTTATTTCCTCAGGTTTTACGGGGGCGATCGGAAGACTCGATTTAGATTGTGCCCGAGGAGTAAAATCGGATTTAGCAAACTTTTGATTCTTGATTTGAAATTGCCGATAAGCAGTATAATCCTGATCTAATGAATCCAATTTATTCGTAGCATCTTTCAAAACTAAAAAGTTTTTCCCTTTCTGAAATACACTGATTCCTGTCTGGTCTGCAGCATGATAGGTAAGGATGTCATGATCGCTATGAGTGGAAAGTTTTCCAGTCACATTACCACGTGCGTCAAAGGTGATCGTCTTTCTTTGTTTTACCCCGGTTTCATCATCGAGGTAAGTCACCTGATCTTTGCCTGAAATAGAAGGTTGATCAATATCATAGTGTGTATTATCAGTGAGTCGCTTAAGTTTTTTAGGTGGTACACTACCTGTTCCATCCAATGGCATAAAATACAGGTTGAAGGGCTGGACCGGCAATAAGGTATCTACCGGCATAGCAAATAAAGAATCCAAAGCCCTGTTGGATTTAAACAAAATTCCATTTTGGCCCATCAGGGTTCCATAGGAAGCATTGAGATCATCATAAAAATCGGTGGTCAGTCTTTTACTCTCCCTTGTAATAGGTAAATAAGTATAAAGATCAGATAAGGCATCTGTCGATGCATTCAAAAGCAAAGTCTTATCATCGATCCAATCGACCTGGTATACCCGCTGATATTCGGGTGCGAGTTTATCTTTAGTAAATCGTTTAGACTGGGCATCAATATTATAAAGCCACCATGTATCATGTTTTTCAGTGATGAGTGCAAGATCTCTGTTGTTCTGATTCCAGGCAAAGACCGGAATTGAAAAATCCGTCTCCTGCACATTATTTTTTATACCTCCTGAAAGTATCTTAATGGGCTTGGCAGACCTTAAATTCTGAACATAGACTTTATACCTACCTTTATTATTAACAGCATAGGCAAATTGGTTACCATCCGGGGATACTCTGACAGAAGTAACAGGTAATCTTTTTTTGTTTTTTACTTTTAATGCCTGCTGCGCGTGTAGTTGACTCAGGTTTTTTTTGTCTTCCTGGAAATTTTTCCTAAAATATTCCATACTGGCCTTGGCTATTTGGTCAAACGGTACACCGAGGATATATAAAAAAGAAGACTTAATATTTCTATTGATGCGCGCCAGGTAAAGAATATTGGAAACATTAGACCGGCCATATTCCTTTGTCACATAATTCCAGAATGCATGGCCCATCAACCTGGGATAGTCACGAGCCAGAGTCTCAAATTTCTTTTTAGTAGAAACTAATTGTAATAAATCCCGCAATTGATTGTCTGCCTGAACACTCCACTCTTCTCCCAGATAGGCAATTAATCCCTCTCTAAACCAATCCGGTATTTTTAATTGCACCGATTTTTGAACAAATCCTGAAAGACCGCTACCGTAGATCATAGCATTGAGGTATACTTCACCTACCCCTTCCCGGATTTGTTTTCTCAAATGTGTATGGTCCCCATCAAAATATATGAAAATACGATTGCCTGATACTGTAGTCCGGTTGTTTTCACTTATAAAAACTTCATCAATACCTATATTGGATTGTTTGAGGTCACTAACATCGGTATAACAAATAATTTCAATCTTATCATTGAGTTTATGTTCAAGGATGCTTTCAATACTTTTAAAATCCACTTCTGCCAGGGAAAGAGCAATCTGGCCTACATTCCTTGATTTACCGTACCAATAGGTTACAAAATTTTGTGTTTCGTAGAGATACCAATCGTCGAAGTCATCATGATGCTGAATTCGATTTTTTCCAAACTCTGTCTCTATACCGCTCTGTCCCCAAACAGTGATTTGAAATGATATTAAAATAATACTGAGTATCCTTCGGGACATTGGATAAAGATAAAGGGATTTTTGTATTCGGGATAAGGCCTCTGCTAACTTAGAGTCCTCTGATGGAATGACTTAAACAGGCAATTCCCGGAAGGTGAGCTTCCAGAATGACTAAGCTTCTAAAATCTGATCAGAATGTATTTTAGACTTCACTTCATCTATGATCCTGGCTACCTTTCCATTTTTTAAAATAAACGTGGTCCTTAATACCCCATCATATTCCTTGCCAAAGAGAATTTTGGGTCCCCATACTCCAAACTTTTTAATGATATCCAGAGAAGGATCCGAAATCAAATCAAAAGGAAGTTTAAATTTTTTTATAAAGTTCTGATGCTTTCGAATAGAATCAGGACTCACTCCATACAGTCTGAATCCTGCTTTAATCAATGCTTGGTAATTATCTCTTAGATTACAAGCTTCTTCAGTACAGGTCGGTGTATTATCGTGGGGATAAAAATAAAGAATGACCTTGCCTGAAGATAAGTCTGAAGATGAAATAGAAGTTCCGTCTTGCAGGGTCGATTGAAAGGATGGTATTGCAGAACCCTCTTTAAGTTTTGACATATATATTTAGATTAGCGCGATTAATACTTCGATGCTATTGGTCGGTCTTATCTAACAAATGAATGGCAAGTTTGTTTATTTTACAAAGGTCTGTACAAAGGTCTTTTCATTTCCTCTGTCATCTTTGACTCTGAGTCGCAGCTGATGTTTACCAGGAGTAGTGCGTGAATCAAAGTGGTGTGTAATGATATCTGTTTTGGAGTCAAGTTCCATTAGAATCCATTGATCATCGATATATGCATTGTAAGTAATCTCATCTGCTTTGCCCGACACCCCAAAATTGTCCGTTATTTTAAAGGCCATCAACGATCGTTTCTTCATATCTGTAGTAAAGATGATCGGTTTAATTGAAGGAGCTTCTGTGTCAACCATCACAGCATAATTTCCAAATGAATTGACATCCGTCTGAAGCCATTCCCCATCCCAGGTGCCTCCTTGATTGGACCAGGTCCTTCCTCTAAGTGAAGCTATCACAGCTTTATTTTTAAGATTCGCAGGGAGCACACGAGGTTTGATGGAAATTGAAAATGATTTATGCAACGGGATTGTTGAATCATGAACTTTATACAGATCAGAATATGCATTTTCAACGGGAGTCTGCTCGTATTTAAGAAATATATCTGCATATAACCTATTGGCAGGAATATTCATTTTAAAATTACCATCTTCCATTTTATACGGTAAGGCATAGTTGACATACCTGGTATTATCATTGGGCGCTGCACTCATAGGACCCAGTGCTTGTTTTACATAAAATTGGAGGAATGAAACATTACCTGCATAATCGTATACTTCGATTTTTATTTTTTTGAAAATCTGCGTACTCAATGCTATCCATCCGTCATTTACGGATTGCTGATAAATAGGAAGTTTATTCCCAGCTAATCTGAATAGTCGATGAAAACGCTGACTCGATTTAACCTCCTCTTCATAGTCCCGGTGAGCATTGGAATAACGCATCTCATCGAAGGAGAATGCTTTCATGTCAAAATGATATTTCAATTCATCATCACAAAATAATTTTATTCCATAGACGCCTAACCTGGAGTTGTTCTGTGGTAATTCATCAAAGGTTTTAATCGCTAATCCTGCAAAATCACTATTTACTATTATCGAGTCCTGTGCCAATTTAAAAGCACCCTGTGGTTCACCAGATACCGGCAGATTCATCAGTGGGAGTGATATACCCTGGTTTTGACTATATAGTTTAATCGCATAAATATCAGGAGCTTTATCATCTCTTAATGGAATGCCAAACTCTAATGGATTCAAAACTTCTTCTGCTGAATTACGTATTTCAAAATGAAGATGAGGTCCGGTAGAAGAACCTGAATTACCCATGTAAGCAATTAATTGTCCCTGGGATACCGTAAATAATCCGGGAGGAGGATTTACATCTATTTCAAATTTCTTTCGTTTATAGTGCTCCTTTAAAATATAATTGTTCAGTTCAGGCGTAAAATGATCGAGGTGACCATATACACTCATTTTGCCATCCGG
This sequence comes from Saprospiraceae bacterium, assembly GCA_040007895.1. Lineage (GTDB taxonomy): Bacteria > Bacteroidota > Bacteroidia > Chitinophagales > Saprospiraceae > JADJLQ01. The sequence continues at coordinate 8,583 of JBDTUE010000152.1, forward strand.
ATGCTGAATATATATGGCTCTTCCATAACCATAGGCTGATATTTTAATCCGGGCTATATATCCTTTCGCTGTAGAGTAAACGGCTTCTCCGATGCGGCCATTCGCGGATTTAATATCCAGGCCGGCATGAAAATGATTGGGGCGTAATTCGCCAAATGTACCTGAAAGAGATATTGCTCTATGTACCGGTGAAAGAAAGGCGGCAGCTGAGTTTAGTTCTGTTTTACCAGGTTCAGGTTTAGTGCTCTTAATGATAGCAGTATGATGTCGTGTTGGATGTTTAGGATGGGGAAATAAAACCCAGGCAATCAAAAAAAGGAATAATCGCATCATCATGTTAACTAAAAGTGCTCAAAGATATATTATTATTTTTTTTAATATGTTTTTTTAACGCTTTATGAAAAAAAATTCTTTTGATCTAGTTTAATCCTCCTGTCATTGATAGTTTAGTTAAGACTATTATATATCAAATCCTTCAGCACAATATATCAATTATATCAACAAGTATTAACCGGAAGTGTTTGTTTCTGCACTTAAAACGATCTGAATAAAAAGTTTGTGTTTAATCCAGGATATAATTGAAAATACTTTTCTGTTTAGCTTTCAAGAAAAAGTGGACTTAAAAGAATGAAACAAAGAACAAAAAAATATTTAATGGAAAGAGAAGATATACCTGGAGTCAGATTAGCTTCTTTAATGTTGTTATGTATGACTGAGCTAAAGCATCTGATTCGAAAGGTGCGGATAACACTTTTGACTGAATAGCCATTAATCGTTTATTGTTTTTATGTTTGTCCAATTCGTTCAACCAGGTCTGACCAATCTTATTTAAAAATGATTTATGAATCTGACTTTTCCGCTTACGGGTCCATAATCCTGATTTCTTATTAGCTTCCAGCATATGACTCAATTCATTATAGACTTCCCGGATACCTTTGGAGTGAATCGATGAAGATTTCATCACATTGATTTTTTTATCAGGGTTCAAGTGCATTGCCTGTTGATATTGAGCTTGAGTAGTCGAAGCCAGTGTTTCCAAACCTGAATCATTTTTATTTACGATCATAAGATCAGCCAACTCCGTAATACCTCTTTTAATGCCCTGAAGGTCATCTCCTCCTCCGGGAGCTATTAATAAAACCGTAAAGTCAGTAATATCATTAACTGCAAAAGAGGATTGCCCCACACCGACTGTTTCAATGATTATATAATTGTATCCTGCGAACTCGCAGAGTTGAATGCAGTCCCTGGTCCTTCTATGTAATCCTCCGGGATCGCCACCTGAAGGGGTTGGTCTTATAAACACTCTTGGGTTTACGGCCAACGTTTGCATCCTGGTTTTATCTCCAAGAATACTTCCTCCCTGGACGGGACTCGAAGGGTCAATAGATAAAACGGCGATTTTACTTTTAGTTTCTTTTAATAATACATTTCCAAATGATTCAATAAAGGAGCTTTTACCTACCCCGGGAGGTCCGGTGATACCAATGCGGATAGTATGTTTCGGTACGGCGCTACAAGCTTTAAGCAAATGAATAGCTAATACATGATCTTCTACTTTATTACTTTCAATCAAAGTAATACCCTGTGCTAAAGCAGCCGTAAGACCTGATTTAATTTTATCAGCCCATACCGGAATAGAATCTTGTTTTTTATGTTGCAGAATAAGATTTTTTGCAAATGGGTTAAGATGTCCGCTATTCACTTGGTTAAGTATTTTAAGGAAAAACTATTTATGGTTAA
>JBDTUE010000153.1:0-10195 GCA_040007895.1 Saprospiraceae bacterium
AGCAGGTTACATAATCAAAATTGTCAATTGCAAAATTGTCAAATCGTAAATCATTCTTTTACTATTTTTACCCGTGCCTTTAAATTTCAGCCCGCGTGTTTCATTATTAGTGGGCGCACTCTGTATAGCATTCTCACCGATTTTTACTAAGATGACCGGTATTCCGGGATTAAGTTCTGCATTCTATAGAGTGGCGATTGCATTTTTAATCTTCTTGCCTTTTGCTATTTATCATCGGTATTATGTTATTGATAGAGACAAATTGGGATTATCCTTAGTCTGTGGAGTATTTTTTGCCATGGATCTTGGATGCTGGAATCAATCCTTAATGATCACCAATACTGCTGTAGCTACCGTGCTTGGAAATCTGGCACCGGTATGGGCGGGAATACTCTTATATATTTTTACTTCCCATAAACCGACCATGTTTTATTGGGCAGGCGTAGTCATTGCTTTGGTTGGACTTATTATTATGATTGGCTGGGACACGGTGCGACATTTAAGTTTTGATCATGGAAGTATTCTTGCATTAATAGGCAGTTTTTTTTATGCGTGTTATATGGTGGTTACGGGAAAAGCAAGAGAGGGTACATCGACGATGACTTTTATGTTTTACTCTATGCTGGGATATCTATTGTCATCTTTAATTATTGCAATTGTATTTAATGCTCCATTGAGTCATTTTTCACTTTATTCCTGGGGAATCTTGTTATTATTAGCAATAGTTCCGCAATTATTAGGATGGATTTGTGTGAACCATGCTTTAGGGACTCTGCCTAGTACAGAAGTATCGATGGTCCTTCTAAGTCAAATCGTGATTGCCAGTTTGTTGGCGACTATTATCTTTAAAGAAATGCTTACACCAAATCAGATCATGGGCGGAATCGTGATCATCATAGGCATTGGCATTACCTATATCAGGAAGATCAGTCCGCGTACATAGATCGGATCACGTCTGCATACTTTGTTTTCAACATTCTTCGCTTGAGCTTAAGTGTGGGTGTTAATTCTCCTTCACTGCCATCTGGTTTGGTTATTTGCCAGATATCGGAAATCAATTCGAATTTTTTGATCTGCTCGATATGACCGAATAATGGATTGTATCTGTCGATTACGTTCTGAAAAAGTGCTATGACCTTTGGATTGTCACACATCTCTTTCATCGTGGTCCAGGGTATACGTTGTTCATTACACCAATTTTTGAGGCTATCTTCTGCCGGAACGATTAAAGCACTGATAAATTTCAAACCATCACCGACAAGCATAACGTTATCAATCAGGAAATCTTCTTTGAGTTTATTTTCAATCGGTGCCGGTGCCACATATTTGCCACCGGAAGTTTTGAATAGTTCTTTTTTGCGATCGGTGATCTTCAGGAACTTCGTACCATCTTTTCCTGTAACAAAAGTGCCTACATCCCCGGTTAATAACCAGGTCTTACCATCAATTACTTTTAGAACATCAGCGGTCATTGCAGGTTGTTTATAATACCCCATCATGATATTATCCCCTGCTGCGAGAATTTCACCATCACCTTCTTTATATAAACCTTCAGCATTATCCAATCGGACTTCCATCTGTGGTAATAGTGGTCCTACAGTACCTATTATAGCTTTACCTGGTTGAAACTGACTAAAGCTCACACCGGGGGATGCTTCCGTCAAACCATAAGCTTCACGTACCGGGATACCTGCCGCTGAAAATATCCGAATGATTTTTGGAGGACATGGTGCAGAACCTGTCACAATACCTTTTACCTGACCACCCAGTGCTGCACGCCATTTGGAGAAAATTAATTTATCAGCTATATACCATTTAATGGAATCAAACCCTTTAGGTATGGCATCAAATTCATAATTATCTGTAAGACTCAATGCCCAAAAGAAAAGTTTCTTTTTTAAACCGGTGAGTGATTCTCCTTTATTATAAATTTTCTCATACACTTTCTCAAGCAACCTGGGTACGCAAGTAAAAAAGTGAGGACTGACTGATTTGAGATCTCCCGTTTCTCCGCCCAGATTGTCCGTACCGGTTTGATAAACACTTAAACCGAGATAAATAAATGCATAGGTAGCTGCACGTTCAAAAATATGACAGATAGGTAAAAAACTTAATGCTTTTTGACCCGGGTTTACCGGCAATAGATCTTTGACTTGTCGGATGCAACTGGCCAGATTCAGATGAGATAACATCACACCCTTTGGTTTTCCCGTAGTTCCACTCGTATAAATTATAGTAACCAGGTCCGTTGAATCTATCTTTAAAATACTATCTGCTAATTCCTGCTGTCGATCATCTTTCAATAAATCTTTCCAGTACAATTCTCCTACACCTTCATCAATGCCGATCAACTTTTGAAGGTGAGGTAAATTCCCTCGCACATCACTCACTTTTTGTTGTAAATCACCCTGCCCCAGGAAAGCTAGTTTACAATCGGATTCCAGCATGATATATTCATATTCGGATGGGCTGATGGTCGGATATAAGGGAACGGATACCAGGCCTGCATATTGAATAGCGAGATCAATGATGATCCATTCGGGCAGATTTTTATATGAGATGATGGCAATATTGTCGCCCCGTTGTAAGCCCATTCCCAATAATCCCTGGGCCAATTGATGAGAGAGATCAAAAATTTGTTTGGTACTATAAAAACGCCATTGACCATTTATCCTGGAACCAAATGCATTTTCCTGGGGGTAATTCGCAGCCTGATAATCTATAAACTCAAAAACTCGTTCTATTGCCATGGCATTATATTATTAATTCAAGGTTCTATCTGCTTTATTCAAATCTACGGTACTTACCAGTATCGCTAAATTAATAAAAAAATAGGATCCTACCTTATCTGTTTCGATCATGTCATTAAAAAATATAATGACCAATATAGAGCTGAGAGACCATACTGAAGCGAGGGCCCAGGGATAGTATTTAGCCCTTAAAACAAATAAAGAATGTTGAGCTTGCCGGAAATACATTACAAGGATTCCTAAAAATATCAATAAGCCGGGGATACCTTGTTCTACTGCAGTCATTAGAAAATAATTGTGTGTACTGCTTCGATCGGGATTGGCACTTACGTACGTAGTAAATTGAGATAGTGTATACCCCTGATAATAGTTATAAAAACCTCCTGGACCGAATCCTAAAATATATTTTTGACCAACCATCCTGGTGCCTGCTACCCATCGGTGAAGGCGTTCCATCGTTGACACATCCCGACCTTCCGGGGTAGCGGCTAATAATGAAGAAAAATCGGTATGAGTAATGGCTTTATTATAATCGGGAGCCAGTTCCAGAAAATTATTGTGATAATTTAAATAGATCAGACCCAGGCTTAAACCTACCACTACAAGAATAGCAATTCCATCAATGAGTTTTAATTTAAGTAGTGGATACATCACGATCAAACTAAATAAAGCAATATAAGCGGCCCTGGTATACGATAAACCAATACCACACAACATAATAATACCCAGCAGGATGATCAGATATCTCGTATAAGGTTTATGTTTATAATACTTCCATAGTGGATACAGATAAGGAAGTATACAAACCAACAGGCATGCGTAATTAACATGATTTCTAAAAAATGGCTGAACGACGGTATTGATTGTATTGAAAGCAAATCCCGTCATTCCATGCCTTCCTTCCACGAATAACACCGTGATACAAGCACTGATAGCACTGATCCATGAAAACGTTATTAATCTTTTTTCACTTTTTAAAAAGAGATAAGCTAATACATAAAAAATAAAAAGATACCAGGATTTAGATAACCAGTACTTGATCGAGATCACGATATCCTGGCTGCCAATACTGCAAATCAATATCCAGATCCAATGAAAAATAAGCATCCAGGTCAACGGATGATGAAGTAGTTTGGTAATAATTTTTTTATTTGATAAAATATAAATGCCACCGATCAGGCATAACCACCACATCAATGGTTCGTCTGGAAAATCAGTAGATAATCCACCGGGAATCTCGACTTCTGTACTGAATGGTATGGAAGCCAACAATAAAAAGTAAACCCAATGAATTTTATGGATGCTTATTGCTATAAATAAAATGCAGAACGGGAAAGCCATCCAGATCAAATGGCCGGTTAATGTGCTTACAATAGCGGCTAAAAGAATACTGGCTGGAAAAAGATACTCAGATGATCTGCCTGCTAAAGGCATTCTGTATGAAGGGGTTGAAATCAAAGGTTAATTTCTTTGATTAAATAATAGGCACACATAGCCATCGCAGCCAATAAGGTAATGCCGATGACTAAAAGGCTTCGTTTGGGCCTTGATTTATAATTGGGTACTTCAGCAGGACTTACTGTTATAATCGCATGTGCTCCGGATTGCATGGTATTTAAGGTTTGCTGTAATCTCACTTTGTCTTCATTGATTTGAGATTGCAATCTTTCCAGGGTCAGAGATACCGATGAGATCATGCTCACCCCTTTATTAAAGTTGGAAAGACTAAATGAAGTAGTTGGATCATTTCCCGAAATAGATTTTAATTGTGTTTGCAATCCTTTGATTTTTGCCATCAGGTACAACAGGGTATCTTTAGGGGCCTTGCCATTTTTTAAAGCCTCGTACCGCGCTTGTTCTCCGGCTAGATCACTGGTTACTTGCGTAGCAATATTAGCCATCGTCTCAGTCTGAGCTTCAATATTATAAATCGGGTATATTTTTCTCAGTGCTGAAAGACTATCGTTTAATAGATTTAACCTCGATTGCATTTGATCGATACCAGAGGTATATGTTTTTGAAACATCTTGCAGCCGGTCTGCAATAAGTTGGTGAGAGGCAATGTTAATCAACTCACGGGCACGGTTGGACATTTTAGCGGCTAATTCACGATCCTGGTCTTCAATGCTTAAATCAATGGCATCATATTTTGTCTTAATGGTCTCCATGAGTTTATCCATTTTTAGCCTGATTTTATGATGGGCGAGAGCTTTGGAAGAATCAATTTCATAATGTTGATACAATCCAAATTCACTAATCAACTGATCTTTTAATTCATTGCTATGACAAATCGTGAGTAACCGGTCCAGATCCTGGCTGCTTCCATAAAACTCAAATTCTTTTACAGAGTTTCCAAAAATATGATCTGGTTTAGAAAGATCGAGACTGGCAGGATAAAAAGTCGTAGTGGCCTGGTAATAATTTTTTAAGAACAAACTCAAAATGGCACTCAGTACAAATACCCCTATAGACCATTGAATGATATTTTTTCTTTGCTTCCAAAGGATGTTTACAGCATTCCTGATGTGCTCAGATTCTTCCATGGGGTGAAAGTAGGGATTTCTGTCCACCTGATAGACCAATTTGAGAGTCTATGACGAGCAAAAAAATCAGGCTCGATCCCTGCCAAAAAGACCTATTACAGATCTAATAGGCAAAATGCCAAGTCCTATGAAAGAAAGTGCAGATGCTGTAAACAATAGACTAAGCTTTAGCAAGGGATGAATATCCATGAAATCTATGAGTTTGGTTAAAACAATTATAATTACGAAACCTCCTATTAACCTAATCAATTGTGAAAAAGTAAACCGGATAAATCCATTTTTATAAATCAAATACAATAATAATAAGGTCGTCACGGTTTGAGTGATCAGTGCGGAATAAGCTGCTCCTATCGCTCCGTACTTAGCTGTAAGCAATAGATGGCAAATGATATTAATACCAATCGAGAACAGGAAATATTGATTCATTATTCTTGCTTTTCCGGCAGCGGTAAGAAAAGTACTGAGTAAATAGTTAATAGTTAGCGGTACCAGGTTTAAAATAACGACCGGTAATATATCAGGTAATGCATCCTTATACAGTAGAGTCATAATATACCGGTGTTGACTTAGAATCGTAAAACTTATCAGCACGGCTAAAGAAACCATGATACTGCCGGCCAGCTCGAATATGGATTGGTATTCCTTTACATCTCCACTAGCGATCGTATTTGAAAACATCGGCAATAAAATACCTGCAAATAAAAAACCCATCATATTAGCTGCATCCAAAAGACGATAGGCTGCTGCATATATTCCAGACTGAACGGGACCATCATTTCTCAACAAATCTATCCACACGGGTTCCATCCTGCAAAACAATACCATTAATATAAATATGCCTGCATAAGGCAAACATTGGCGAAGGATTTGAAACGTCTTTTCTCTGAAAACTTCCTTTGGTTTTAACGGGATATGGATTCCTTTTGTACGCCATAACCAGATAAAAGTTGTTACCAGGGGGATACTCAGTGAAATAGTTTGTATCCATAAAAAACTTTGAATAGACGGAATTTTTATAATGATTACACCTAAAGTAAATAAGATGATAAAAATTAATTTATCTGCTACAGACAAGAAACTGTCATAGCGGTAAAATCCCAAACCGGACACAAATGCCCTGAAAAATAATATTCCGGAGAGAAGGATTTGGTTGATCATAATCCAAGTCAGGAGATCAGTATATTTATCTACATAACCAAAGATCCATGCAATGATAAAAAACACGACGCCAAATAAAACAGCCAGGATTGGTTTGATCCAAATTGTTTTTTTCCATAATTCGTCAAATTGATCCCGTTGTGAGGAGAGTTTTTGATTGACAAAACTGGTAAGACCCATATCCAATATGATCTGGGGTAACATTGAAAGAGAAAATAAGGTGAAGTAAATCCCCCAGGCTGCTGTACCGACTTCGTTTTGAATAGTCCGTTCTACGAAAAATATATAATATGGTTTGATCAATACATTTGCCAGGATCAGGAAGGAAACATTGACGATGAGTTCTCGGCGATTAAAAGACATGCTTGGGTTGGAAGATACAACGTTCTTCTTAGTTCCAATAAGACAACACTACTTGAAATTTTCAATCAGATCTATTATATCCCTTTGACCTTCATATCCAAAGTATAGATTGATTTTGATGCGGTAATAAATAAGGTCTTTCTCTTTTTACCTCCGAAAGTGACATTAGCTGTCCATGGTTCTTTAATCGGAATTTGTGCTATTTGAATACCAGCTTTGTTAAAGACAGTCACTCCTCTGCCGGTGAGATAGACATTTCCTTTACGGTCAATAGTCATGCCATCCGAACCCATCGAACAAAATAATTTTTTATTTGCAAGCGAACCATCCGGATTAATTTGATAAACATAGGTTTTTTTATCGTTGATATCGGCTACGTATAATTTTTTACCATCCGGTGTTCCAATAATACCATTGGGTTGCAACAGATCATTGGCTACTATCATCACTTTATTTTGTGCGAGATTGAAAAAATAGACTCGTTGTTCATCTATTTCTTTGACATTGTGTTTCCAATAGTCTCTTTTATAATATGGATCAGTGAAGTAAATATTTCCGTTAGGATCGATCCATAAATCGTTAGGGCCATTGAGTCGCTTTCCTTCGAAATCCTTCAATAAAACCTCAACTTTTTTATTCTGGTCTATTTTCCAAAGCTGATTGTTTTCATCTGCACAGGCTATTAGATTTCCGTTATGATCAACATAAAGTCCATTGGATCTACCGGCACCTTCCATAAATATAGATACAGATCCATCGGGCGACCATTTCATGATCTTATCATTGGGTTGATCCGTAAAATAGATATTGCCTGCATGATCGGCAGCAGGACCTTCGGTAAAACTAAACGTAGACGAGATCAAATGCGGTTCAGCATTCTTTCGGGTTATTGGATTTTGTGCGGTTGAAACACTTTGTGTCATTCCTGGAGTAAACCGGAAGGAAATCAGCAATAGCAGTAGTCCGGCCTTAATGTATATTTTCATTCTTTTTAAAAATTTGAATTGAATGTATGGATTTTATAAAGAAGTGAATGAATTAATAGGGTTTAAAAATTAGAAGGTACGAGGCATGAGGAATGAGGTGTGAGGAATGATATGACCTAATACCTCAAACCTGATACCTGATTCTTTTAAATTTCCTTTTGATAATATACCACGTCCAGTATCATTCCAAATTTCTCGCCGACATTTTTAAAATGAGCACATTTTATGTAGCCTGATTTTTCGAATAAGGCAAGACTTGCAGTATTATCTGCTGAAATGCCCGCTACCAGATTTTTTAATCCTGTTTCTATGGCTTGCTTTTCTAAATATTCTAAAGCAATACTTCCAATACCTCTATGGCAATGATCCTTGTGTAAATAAATCGTGATTTCAGTGGTTCGATCGTAGGCGGGCCTTTTTTTATAATGAGTGAGATAGCAATAACCCACAGTGTCCGTATCGTCATATATCAAATAGGACTTGTACCTGGGATGATTAAAATAAATAACCTCCTTTAGTTGATCAAAGGTGATAGGTTCTGTATAATAGGTAGCCGTTGTATTTAGAATATACCAATCATTGATGTCTTTAATCGTAGACAAATCATCCTCACGGATAGGGACAAAGGATAGATTCATTTTCATCTGCAAAATTCTCTTTTGCCAACGAATTTACTGATTCAGATTTGGTCTTATTTAATAAAATCGCAGAGTTTTTTAATTGACTTTCATAGGGGCATACTTTAGTGCCAGGAAGGTGACTGCGATGATAATGGAATAAAAAAAAAGCTGCCTTTTTTTGAAGACAGCCTTGTTAATCCAGAATTCCTAGTTAGAACGGACTAAACCTAATTACTTTTTTGCTTAGCATAATCCACCATTCCCTGGAAGTCAACGAGGACTACTGGTTCTTTGCCCACGACCCATGCATCATGACCCATCGGAAGTGAGGATACATCACCCGGTTTACAATCGAATGTAGTACCATCATCCATCATTACACGTAATACGCCGCTGACATGATATTGAAAATGCGGTGCTTCGCAAGTTTTAGTTCCTGCTGATTCTTTCAGTGATGTAGACCAACGCCAACCTGGTTGGAAAGTAGCTCTACCCAAAGAAGCTCCATTTAATTTAACCAATTCGAGTTTGCCGAGTGTAAATTCTCTCGTTTCTTCCGGTTTGGAAAAGCTTTTATGCTCGGCTTTGCCCTGAGAAAAATGAATAGATTTGGCTGCCATCAGGCTGATGATGAGGCACGCAGATAAAAAGATTTTTGATTTCATTTGAATTAAATTTTAGATTTAGTTGAATAAAATAATTAACAGTAACAAAGATGTACCCGGGCATATATAGCATCCTTGTAGAAATTCCTGTAAACTCTGTAGGGATTAGAGTTTTTTCCTTAATTCCAGTGGAGAAACCCCGGAACGTTTTTTTATAAAGTGGGAAAAATGTGCATGATCTTCAAATTGCAATGAATGAGCAATCTCTGTAATCGTTTTGTCCGTTGACCCCAAAAGGACTTTTGCTTCAAGAAACAACATATCGTGAATTATTTCAAGCGGAGATCTTCCAAAAGCTTTTTTTACAATATCGGATAAATGTTTTGGATCGATATTCATTTTGCTGGCGTATTCGTGTACCGCTCGTGATTGAACAAAGTGTTTTTCAACTAAATATTTAAATCTATTGGCCAGCAAAGTGCCTCTGGACAATGTTTTATTTAACTGTTTTCCATGTTTTTGATAAATCTCTCTAACCCGAAGGAGGAGAATCAAAACATAATTGCGAAGCACATAATCCTTTTCCGGGGAAAACCGTTCATACTCTGTAATGATATCTTTGAAAGATTTTTGGATTAAATCACTTTCCTCCTGGTTGAGATTAAAAATATGTTCTGTATCAAAATGGAAAAAAGGAAACTCCTCACCTAAGGATTTAGAGAGGAAAGGTTGTACAAATTCGGTTTTAAAATGAATACAAAGCCCTTTACAATTTTTGATGTGATCTGAAGCGTATAAGGTATGTTCCGGGACGATGACCATATCAAAAGGTTTGAGTACAGTATGTTCAGCACCGAGTTTGACATCATGTTCTCCTGAAAGGAAAAGATATATCAGGTGGAATTGCCGGCGTAGGGCAGGAATTTTTGTAAGATTTTTATGTTTATCTTCAAGAGTACCCGGCATCACCATCATATTAATATCATAAGGTTGGACATTAAGATTGATGATGCGCTCAAACTTTTCTAAGGTTTCGATAGTGAGAATGTCTATAGACTTTTTCATTACTCAGAATAGATAAAATTAGAGGTATTTATTCTTTTGAGAAGGACTAAAGAAAGTTAAAGAAATCACTTGTGTTCCTCACTGGAATAATTTTTTCGGATAATG
>JBDTUE010000154.1:0-10155 GCA_040007895.1 Saprospiraceae bacterium
CATATTTATTCTCCGTGGTGGGGAGATAATAAAAAACTTGATTTTCCGAGAGGCTATCATATTGAATATTATGGCGGAATAGGAATGCCGGGTTATGGATTTAACTGGGGTGTAGAAAGTCACAATGGTAAATACCCTGTCAATGGCAAAACACACGAAGCCGGTGGATATGGCGCTGCATTGAAACAGGATTATCGCAATTTTTATGGTGCATCCTTAGGTATGTCAGGCCGGGGTGAAGCCATAGCGCGTGAAGACAATTATTGCGAGATAGATCCAAGTGTGGTGGATAAATTCGGAATACCGGTCTTGAGATTTCATTACAAATGGTCTGACTATGAAATCAAACAAGCCAAACATATGCAATCCACGTTCCAGGAGATACTTACTAATCTTGGTGCGACGATTACCTATGGAATTGATAATGCTGATAATAACTGGGGTTTGGCTGCGCCGGGCCGTATCATCCACGAAGTGGGTACTGTACGCATGATGGATGATCCTAAAAAAGGACCATTAAACCGGAACAACCAGGCACATGATTGCAAAAATTTATTTGTAGCGGATGCTGGTTCATTTGTATCTCAGGCAGATAAAAATCCTACCTGGACTATTTTAGCTTTAAGCATACGGGCATCTGAATATATTATTGATCAAATGAAAAAGAAAGAAATTTAATTTGAAGGCTTATAATTTTGAAAACTAAAGAGATCATTAAATTAATTGGAGCTCAAATCAATACAATTGAATAGTGGTTGAATATCTTATAATCATTAAAAAAGCCCAAGATGGAGGATATGGCGGTTATGTTCCGGATTTACCTGGTTGTATAGGTATGGGAGGAGACTATGATTCTGCACTTGAAAATACAATTGAAGCTATAAAGTTTCATATGGAAGGATTGCAAGAAGAAGGGATGGAAATACCAGCCTCTAATGCAAAAAGTGAAACTTTAATTTTAACTTAATTTAAATTTTTTATATTCATTTATCTATTTAGCAAACGACCTTTAAACAATTCATCACCTCATTCCTCAAACCTCTCACCTCAAACCTTTTAACATGAAACGACGCGAATCCATAAAAACAATCGCTCTTGGAAGTCTCACAGCTGCAAGTTTAATGCAAGCCTGTAAACCGGAAGAGAAAAAAGCTGCTATTGTAGCTGATACCAAAGAAGGCAAATCTTCTGAGGCAGGACCTGCCCGTCAACCAGAAGAATTGGCAAGATATAAAGAGGTCACTGCTAAAACATTTTTTACTTCGGAGGAGATGGCTACCATTGCTCTCTTAGCCGATATCATTATTCCTAAAGATGATGTGAGTGGCAGTGCTACCGAATCGGGTGTTCCTGACTTTATTGAATTTATAGTCAAAGATCAGCCTGGTCATCAGGTGCCTATGCGTGGAGGATTGCGGTGGCTCGATCTTCAGTGCCTGCATCGTTATCAAAAAACATTTAAAGATTGTTCTTCAACACAACAAATGGAACTCGTGGATCTCATTGCATATCCTGGTAAAGCAAAACCTGAAATGTCACAGGGAGTCAGTTTTTTTAATCTTATGCGCAACCTTACAGCAACTGGATTTTATACATCTGCTATCGGCATTAAAGATTTGCAGTACAAAGGCAATACACCCAATCAATGGGCAGGAGTGCCGGCAGATGTGTTGAAAGCACATGGTCTTGCCTATACGGAAAAGGAATTAAAGGAGTGTATTTAAAAAGACTAAACTAATTTATAGAATTCTGGAAGATTGCAATTTTATATCTGCATACTTCCAGCTTTGTTGAATTTCTTGTTCAATGGCCGTCAACCTTTTTTTATCTTTCTTTTCGATATAAGCTTTTCTTAATCCGTGCTGTGCCCAACCATTTTGAGGAAGCCATTTAAGATCTTCCAAATAGACATTAATCGCTTCATCATATTTTTTATTCTCAAGTAAGATAGCGCCCAATTCATGTCTTACGGAGAAGAACCAATCCGGTGGCTCGTTATAATTTAAATGATCTTCAATGTTCACTGCTTCATAGAGTGATTTAATACTGTTGGTATAATCACCTTCTTTGGCGAGGATCTCTGCATGTAAGACTTTAATAGCGATATGGACAATATCCAAGACAGAATTTATTCCCCAAATGGTCATTCCTTCCAAAATGGTATCTTTTGAGGCCAGTTCCAGTTGACTCAATGCTTCTTTGGATTTTGATAGTTCCCTTTTTCCTAAATAGGCAAATCCTCTTGCATAATTTCTAATCGCTTTTACATAAGGTAAATTTTCCATAGGTTCATTCCGGTTCAAAATGGAATCCCATAAACCAAATTTGACTTCAACAAAATAGGGTATCAAATAATAATGTTGAAAAGTGGCAAACATGGGTTGTTTCATTAATTCTTTATTAGCATGAGCACTGACCTTTTCTGCTCCCATGATAGCCCAATCTTGTTTTCCTTCCAAAGTAGCGGTGGCCGCTAAAAAATGAAAATTATGTGGAAAATAGGCGAGAGGATACATACCCTGAGCGTGACAGGTAGTTACATAATTACTATCTACTTTGACCGCATGCAGATTGGATAATGACCCTTCATGATAATTGCCTGTGCGGATATAGATATGAGAAGACATATGAACTAAATGCCCGGCATTGGGGACCAGGCCCTGATCGAATCGCCTGGCGCTTTCCAATCCTCGTCCTGGATTAAAAGAAGCTTCCACGGCATGAATATAAAAATGATGAAAACCGGGATGATCAGGATATTTTTTAATCAACCCTTCTATAACCGAAATAATAGCAGGTGTCCAGGGTTTAGGTTGACCATCTTTAAACCATAGATCCCAGGGATGAAGATTCATAATGGATTCTACATATAGTGCTGCTATTTCAGGATCTTCGGGATACGAAGTGTGTAATTTTTGCATTTCGAGCGAATACAAGCTATCCAGAGGGCGTCTGTTTTCAATGGGCTCTTTTACATACCTTTTAGATAAAGCAAAAATTAATTCTTTCTCTTTGGCAGATGTATTTTCTGATAAAGCAATAGATTTTTGAATGGCCTCATAAGCCCGCACATAATTATCTGGCTCCATCCCTGCATTATAGTTTGGACCCAAGACGTAGGCATATCCCCAATAACACATTGCACAGGTAGAATCCATCCGGATAGCAGTATAAAAAGATCTTGCAGCTTCAGCATGATTAAAAGCATATGCCAATATCAACCCCTGATCAAAATAGGTTTGAATCGTAGGATTATTAGTAGTAATAGTATAATGTAAATTTCCCAAACCACTCAATACCGGAGCCTGTTGATTGCTGGTATACCACAATGCATCTGTAGTTAATGATCCACACTGCGTTACCGGAGGAAGTGTAGTGACTATGGGGCGTTGTTTTTTGTTTGAACTGCATTGAAAAAGAAATAGAGTCAGTAAAAGGATTAAAACTTTCATTATGTTTAGGTTTTAATGGATTATAAAAGTAAGAAATCAGAATCTGGAAATCAAAAAACTTTAATTCAGTTTTAATTTCTCGGCCATTAAATATTTTTAATCAGGCCCGTTAGGTATTTTTTATATTGGTATTTCAAATCACAATTTACAATTCAATAAAGTAGGATCTATGAAACAGTTATTATTCGGTTTATTCAGCTTGACCAGCCTGATGTTTTATGCACAACCTAATATGGACGATGCGGTCATTTCGACGATCAAAATCAATGATCATATGCACATGCTTCAATGGTCCGGAGCAGGCAACATGTTATTGATATCCGGTAAAGATGGAAATATTCTTATTGATGATCAGTTTGCTCCGTTAACGGAAAAAATAAATAAATCGATTCAGGCTATTAATCCCGGGCCGGTTAAATTCCTTTTCAATACGCATTACCATGGAGATCACTCAGGAGGAAATGAAAATTTTGGAAAGCTGGGAGCTACAATCATTGCGCATAATAATGTCCGTGCAAGATTGACGGCAGATCAACGAATTATCAATTTTACGCAACCCCAGAAAGCTGCACCGGAAGCGGCCTGGCCGGTAATGACATTTGGAGACGGACTTAATGTATATCTGAATACAGAGGATGTAATGATCTTCCATGTAGATAATGCACACACCGATGGTGATGCACTCTATTATTTTCCCAAAAGCAATGTTTTACACACGGGTGATTGTTTTATGAAAGACCGTTTTCCATTTATTGATCGCAACTCCGGTGGGTCTGTTGACGGATGGATAGCTGGCGTCTCAAGGGCATTAACCATTATTGATGACGAAACCGTCATCATTCCCGGACATGGTGATCTTGCAAATAAAAAAGATTATAGAAATATCCGGGATGCTGTGATGTCAGTCCGCGATATGGTAAAAAAGAAAATCAAAGAAGGCCTGGACGGTGATCAGATAAAAGCATTAAACCTTGCCAAAGATTTTGATACCACCTTTGGAAACGGATTCATTAAAAGTGATGCATTTGTAACTACGATTTACAAAGAATTAAAAGGAGAAAAATAGTTCCTTCTCCCATCAACCCAAAGAAATAAATTTTTAAGAGAATAATTATTATTTATTAAAATTTTCCTACCCGATTATAGAAGAGTCTTTCGAGTATTTATCAGCATACATCCAACAAGCACCGGCGAGTCCAAGATCTTTGAGCATATTGAACATGATAAGGGGATTTCCTCCCTGGAACAAACCTCGTAAATGTATCGTCAGAACAAAGATTAATATCATTAGACCTGCAAGGAAAAAAGCTAGTTTGTCGTATTTTCCTACAATGGTGGAGACTACAGCAAGCAACATACATATTCCGGTAAGGTAAATCCAAAAGACACCACCTGGTAAGTATGGTGGAACCATACCTGCAAGTTCTTTTGCATCAGCGAAATGTTTCAAGCCTCTTCCAACTAAAGGAATAAAAAGTAAATACTTGCCAAGTTTTATAATAGTATTCATAACATATAGATTTTTCGCAGATAGAAATACTTGATAGCAACATGTGTTCGTAATCTGATTACCACACTGTTTTTTCTTGTCTTTACTTTCAGTTGTTTTGATCAGACCACACTGTTGAGATCTTTTCTAATCAAGATAACTTTATTCTAAATGTAAGTAATTTTTGTTAAAAACGCAATTATGTACCTTGAAACGGGTGAATGTCAGATTGTACTAAGGTTTTGGTCTGTGCCACAGTCCCGATTTCTATCGGGATCGGTCGGGCTTTAGTTATATGTGCATTCTGACATACACCCCTTTGAAACTGATTTCTTATAAAAACCTGAATATTGTTTTTTGATTGATTTAGCTATAGTGTAGATATTATTTTTTTGAGGAAAGAAAACATGTTGTAAAATCAGGTTTTATGAAAATAATTAGGTGGGTTGATCTTAATTTTAAAATTCTTTCTGCATCATAGTATTTTTACAAAATGGATATTAAAAAATTGGCACACCTCGACGACTACGTCATTCGTCCTGAGAGTAAGGCTACGGTCAGGTTTCAGGATTGTGATCCTTTTCGCCATCTTAATCAATCCAGGTACCTTGATTATTTTGTAAACGCACGAGAAGATCAGCTCCGGGCGCATTATGGACTCGATATATTTCGATTTGCGATGGAAAACGGACATGGGTGGATGGTTACTAAAAATCAAATTGCTTATTTAAGGCAGGTATTAGTCAACGAAGTAGTTACTATACAGACTCATATCCTTGATTTTGACACATCGAATATCAGTGTAGAAATGCTTATGTGGGATGAAGCTAAAGTCAAACCCAAATCTTTATTGTGGGCTACATTTGCCTATGTCAATATAGTTGAAGGGAAGCGGGATGTTCATTCTGTCGAGCTTATGGAGTTTTATGGTAGATTAAAATCGACGGATCAAAAAATACAAACTTTTGATGAACGAGTGAAAGATGTTTATACCATTGGGAAATAATTAATCCATGTTCATTCAAAAATTAAACCCAACATTTTTTCTGCATTCTTTCGATTGTCAAATGTAGATTCAAACAATGACCTGCGTGCTTCTATTTCCAATGGACTTACCGGTACATTGATTAATTGTTTGATCTTTTTCCTCCATTCATGTTCATTATGTGCAAAGTGAACCAGTTCCTTTAACTCAGTATAAGATCTTGCAACTTCATCCGTGATGATATGTCGTCCAACAAATAATGATTGAACTAATTTCATTTTATATCCGGTCGTATGTTTTATAGGTGCCAGAATGATCTGCGCTTGTTGAATTAAAATTTCCATAGTACTTGTATCCGGACTTTCCATCAACGTTGCTTGTCTGCTGGCATAAACCATGTTTTTTAATTTCGGAGAAGGATTAAAACCTGCTATAATCAAAGGAATATCCAGTTCATTAAATACATCCCTGATCAGAAAATGTACAGCCAATTCATTTTCTCTAATGGTTAAATCACCATGAAACAATGCATATCCTCCCGTTCCTTCAGGGATCTTAAATGATGGAGTAATAAAAGGTGGTGTGTGTAATGTATTTGTATTAAGTTTTGAGAATGATTCAGTCTCAGGGATAGATATTGTAAAGAGTCCATGAGCTTTGGGTAAATAGTTTGTCTCAACAAATTTAGATAAGCCAGCTTCAGTCTGATAGTAGATTTTTTTTAACGGATTGTTTTCCAGCCGTGATAAATGATGATAATAGACAGACTCCTCATTATGTAACCGGACATATTTTCTTCTCTCAGATAATTCAGGATCATTAAAATGATACAAGGTGTGCAATCCCTCAAACAAGATTGGTGATTCATCCTTTAATAACATCTGGACTAATTGATCAGATCTCCGAGATTGGATATACAGAGGGACTTTCAAATGTATTAAGTTCCATATAGGTTTTCTCTTATATAAATAGACCGTTTTGCAATAAACTGCCAGATCTTCAGGTGCTTTGAATTCTTTATAAAATGCATGCAGAATGATTTCAACGCCTGCTTCATGAAATGCCTTTATCCTGTTGAATATACCCACTACACTCCCCCGGTTTGGGGGGTATGGAATGTCCAGGGCAATAATATGTAAGGTTTTTTTATTCAAAACGTGCGGCGCAATGATAGCATATTTTAGCTTTGTATTTCAAATCACAAAAATGAAAAGATTACTGGCGATTTCAATTGGATTATTTTTTTATTCACTGTTATCGGGACAAACACGGTATGCCTCTTTGGAGGATGCGGTCAGAAGTGGAGGTATGCTGAACGGCCAGGGCGGACCTCAAAGTGTCAACTGGATTCATAATGGAAATCAATTTTCTTATATCAAATCTGCCGGGAAAATCAACACCTTCGATCCTGCAACCGGTACAGATGACATCGTGTTTGATGCTGCTGGACTGAAGTTTCCCGGCACTGAAGATGCATTTCAATATTCGGCATTTGAATGGACCTCTGATTTTAATTATCTGTTGTTTCAGTCAAATTTTAAGCAGGTATGGCGTAATAGTGGCAATTCCGATTATTACCTCTATTCCATGAAAGAAAAGTCATTAAAATTGGTAGCGAAGGAAGCCTATACTGCACAAGTATCACCCGATGGAAAATTGGTGGCTTATGAAAGTCATGGAAATTTATTTGTCCTGGACCTGAATTCTAAAAAAATAAAACAACTTACCAAAGACGGCAAGAATTCAATATATAACGGACGCTTTGGTTGGGTATATGAAGAAGAGTTCGGACTGGTCAGAGCCTGGGAGTGGAATCCGGATAGTAAGTGTATAGCCTATTGGCATATTGATGAATCTGAAGTACCCATGTATCAATATTCAGATCTGAGTGGTCAGCATCCGGAGTATAAAAAAATTCCATATCCCAGAGTAGGAGATCCTGTGCCTTCTGCCAAAATTGGGATGGTTGACGTTAAGACAGCTGTCACTACTTGGGCTAATATACCTTTACAGGGAGGATTTTTTCCGCGCATATACTGGACTTCCGATCCAGCTAAACTTGCAGTAGTAAGATTGGATCGAAAACAAAGATTATTGAATCTCTTTTTGGTTGAAAGGAAATCAGGATCAGCAAACAGTATCATGCAGGAAGATTCAAAAGGCTGGATGGATATCTTCAATTTTTTCTCCGGAGTAATGCACTATTTTTTCTTCCCTAAGGAAATCAAAGAATTTTATTGGATTTCTGACAGGGATGGTTACCAGCATGTATATCACTATGATTATAATGGAAAATTATTGGGTCAGGTGACTAAGGGTAATTGGGATGTGATGACAGTAGAAAATCTTGATCCTAAAACTAATTTATTATACTACACCAGTACTGAAGAATCAGGTCTGGAACGGCATCTGTACAGCATTCAGTTAGATGGATCTAACAAAAAGAAAATTACTGACAATAAAGGCAGACATCAGATCCAGCTCTCTCCGGGGGCACAATACTTTATTGATACCTGGTCTAATATCAATACACCCCGGCAGGTTGAAATAAGAAATGCAGATGGCAAACTTATAAAAACCTGGCAATCGAATGAAGGCGTAAAATCATTCGTTCAATCCCATGTGTATGCACCAAAAACACTCGAAACTGTCACAGTAGAAGGTGGAAGAAACCTGGATATTTACCTGATAAAGCCGATTGATTTTGACCCTGCTAAAAAGTATCCCCTCGTACTTTCAGTGTATGGTGGCCCTAGTGCTCAAAGTGTTTATAATAGTTGGGGAGCCAGTACGTATGAACAATTTCTTGCTCAAAGCGGCTATGTCATCGCCGCAGTAAATAACAGGGGTAGTACCGGGTATGGAAGAGATTTTATGGAATGTGTTTACGAACAAATAGGAAAATATGAAACGGAAGATTTTGTTGCCACGGTAGATGCGTTAGCAAAAAAATATAGTTGGTTGGACAGGTCCAGGATGGCTATCCAGGGGCACAGTTATGGAGGATTTACGACTACTTATATGCTGACTAAACATCCCGGAGCTTTTAAAGTAGGCATTGCCGGGGCACCTGTGGTCAATTACAAATTGTATGATAATATCTGGACAGAAAGATATATGGGGATACTTCCGGAAAACGAACAAAAGTACCAGGACAATGCTCCAGTTAATTTTGTGAAAAATATGACAGACCATTTATTGATAGCCCATGCACTTGAAGATGATAATGTACATGTGGTGAATACATTTCAATTTGTGAAGGCCGCTACGGATGCCGGTAAAGAAGTTGATCTGCGAATCTATCCACCAGGTCATCATGGTGTTGCATATAGTTTTGCCAGCCAGGTTAGACTTTGGCAAACCTATTTAGAATATTTAGACAGATGGTTGAAAGAGGATAAACAATAGACAATGGAACAGGCAATGGAATAGGCAATAGACAATGGGTAATAGGCAATAACAATTAACCAATAACCAAACCGCAATAGACAATTCGGGCAATTCAACACTTTAGCACATCAACAATTAAAACACTTTCGCATTTCTCAATTATTGAACAGTTCTCCCTTTGGCAATCCTTGCTTCAGTATTGTTCTGATCAATATTTTTTAAATTAATGACCAGTCCTGCATATGCACTGGCAGTGCTTGTTTCCCATTTTTTCCCCTGGTAAGTAACTTCTCCATATCTTTTATTCCAATCGGATGCTAAGAGCACATACCGGTTATTAAAATTGGGATTTGGACCAAACATGAGATAATTGGATTCTGAACCATCTTCAAAACTAATTGCCATCCGGTTTTCTTTCGGCATGAAGAGCAGAACACCTGGTGTGTTTTTTCGAAACTTCACTATTTCATACCTGGTGCCGTCAATGATTTTGATTTCGCCCTGGGCTATTTCCGCTTTACCACTACCTGCTTTTCTTCTAAGTACAATGTCCTCGCTCAAATAGAACTGAACTTTTTTGAGATCGGATTCCTTCCATTCATACCGATCATTTAATTTTTGGGTATAAGGACTCAAGGCCGGAGCACAAGATGAATAAATAAGAAGAAAAAGTGAGAAGTAAATTAACCGTTTCATAGCTTAACTTGATTTAGATACAAATTAGACTCTATTAAAAGGAATTCAATTCAACTTTAATACTCTTTAACTAGGGGATTAACTGTTTTTAAGATGAGGGATGAGGTGAGGGGTAAGAGGTTTGAGCAATCAGGTAAGAGGTA
>JBDTUE010000155.1:0-10092 GCA_040007895.1 Saprospiraceae bacterium
TATTGGTCAATACTTCTATAAGGGCCTGATTGGCTGCATAATCTTTATCAGCCACGCTGGGAGTATGATAACCCATACCAATATATTGAATATCACCTACTCTCCTCAGAGACACTAAACGTTCTCCATCTTGCGCTGGCTCCACAGTATAAGTAGGTTGAAGTACTCTCGTTGGTTTAGGTATTACACTGAAATATTGCTGTGTATATTCTAAGGCTTTTTTCTCTTCAAACTTTCCTCCAATAATCAGCACTGCATTGTCCGGTTGATAATATTTTTGATAAAATACCCGGAGATTATCCGCTTTTACGCGTTCGATATCTTCTTTGCTGCCAATAGTGGATGCACCATAATTGTGCCATACATACATAGATGAAAGCACCCGTTCATTCAGTACTCCACTTGGATCGTTTTCACCAATTTCAAATTCATTTCTAACTACACTGAATTCTTTAGATAGTTCTTCCTGAAGTATTTTTGAATTGACCATCCGGTCTGCTTCCATATCTAAAGCCCAACTAAGATTTTCATCCGAAGCTGACAATACTTCATAATAATTCGTCCTGTCATACCAGGTCGTTCCATTGGCGAATGCGCCTTTATCCGCGATGGCTTTTTTAATGTCAGTAAACTTTTTGCATTGTTTAAACAACATGTGCTCGAGCAAATGGGCCATTCCTTTCTCGCCATATCCTTCATGCCGGGAGCCTACTTTATAGACAATATTCACAGCTATATTAGTCTGTGATGCATCCGGAATCAATAACACCCTAAGACCATTTTCGAGCTCATATTCTTTCATACCCTCCACGGAGGTGATTAGTTTAGGCGCGGTTTGCCCAAAAGAATTAAAAACAAGAAAACATATAAAACAAATAGCTAGATGAAACTTATTTTTCATAACAATATAAAATTTGGTTAAAGATAAAATCAATAAATAGTATGCTGAATTAAAATATTCTTAATTATTCAATGTGTATTGGTGACCTCTATTAAAAGAACATCGTTTGAATGGGATTTACCATCGGAAAATTCCGTTCAAAACTATAAACTTATTTTTGAAAACCAATACCCCAAAACGGGTGATTTGAATATAATCAGATTATTCCTCGAGGTAATTCAAGTCCTTGTCATGAGTCTCTGCAATCGTGGAAATCGAATAAAATGCCACTGTAAAAACAATCAATCCTACTAGTCCTGCTGCTGCCGTGGCTGTTAACTGTAAGCCTTTAAAAATCTGGTAAAGCCAGGTATCTAAGATCGTAGTCCCTCTCACCATATTTGGGATCGTTGTGGCAGCGGTTGCACGAAGATTGGTACCAAATTGCTCCGCACCGATGGTGACGAACATAGCCCAATATCCACCTCCTAATCCCATAAATAAACAGATGAAATACATGCCTTTTGCGGAATGCGCTACTCCGGATATATAAATGATTGCAATTATAAATTGGGCTATTAAAAAATACAATACTGCCTTTTTACGGGATTGAAGGTATTGACTTATAATTCCGTTTGCAAAGCCACCAATAGCAAGACCAATGTATAACCACATAATCGCTAATCCCGGGGTGATGGGTTCCTGGATTCCTAAAGCTTTGCCTATTTCATTGCTGAATGTTGCTAAAACTCCAATGACAAACCAACTCGGAATGCCCATTCCAATACATTTAAGATACCGGATGAATCTTATTTTATTCGCAAATAATTTAAAAAAATTGCCCTTCGAAATATGATCAGCGGCTTTAATATTTTTAAAAAAAGTTGTTTCAAAAACTCCGATGCGGAGTAATAATAATAGAAATCCCATTCCACCACCTACAAAATAAGCCGTACGCCAATCAAACAATTCCACAGTCATATATCCTATCACTGCACCCAATACACCAACTCCGGAGACCAGGCTGGTGCCCAATGCACGAATCTCTTTTGGAATGGATTCAGCCACCAGGGTAATCCCGGCACCTAATTCTCCGGCAAGACCTACCCCGGCAATAAATCTTAAGATCATGTATGTGTCTGCGTTATGTACAAATCCACACGCTATATTGGCTAATGAATACGTAATGATCGAACCAAATAACACAGAGAGTCTTCCTTTTTTATCTCCGAGTACACCCCACAATATCCCACCGGCCAGCATTCCAGCCATTTGCCAATTGAGAATTGCCGTTCCAATAGTGGAAACTTCCGAATCTGATAAGCCCAATGATTTCAAACTGGGTATTCGTACAATCCCAAATAATAATAAGTCATAAATATCTACGAAGTATCCTAATGCTGCTACAATGACAGGGAGACTGAAAAGATATTTGAGATCTGATTTTTTAAAATTCATGCGTGTAAGTTAAAAATAGTTTATGATTGAGCTTTGCAGGATAAATTTATTTATTCTGTCAGTGTGACTTCAATATTCCTTTCAGAATTGCGCTTAAAAGGAACAATGATTATGATGCACTGTATTGAGGCAATAGAAAATAAATAAAAACATTTCGGAATTCAAATAAAAAAAATTGAATACTATCGGATCATTTTAAATATTTTCCATGCCATAGCCGGATCAAAAAGTTTAGTACCCAACTGAAGAGTTGAAGCTGTTCCACATGCAAGTCCCAGTCGAAGAGTATCCGTTAGGTTTGCACCTTGAACTATTTGATAAATGAGACCGGCTACCATACTATCTCCTGCTCCTACCGTACTTAATACTTTTAGTCGAGGAGGTTTTAATCGTATGGATTCATCCTCCGTGACGAGTAGCCCGCCATCTTTTCCCATTGAGATGACTACATACCTGGCATACTTTTTTGCAATCCAGG
The DNA here is from genome assembly GCA_040007895.1 of Saprospiraceae bacterium. Taxonomy (GTDB): domain Bacteria; phylum Bacteroidota; class Bacteroidia; order Chitinophagales; family Saprospiraceae; genus JADJLQ01. The sequence continues at coordinate 2,817 of JBDTUE010000155.1, forward strand.
ATTTTGCTTCTTTAATCAAATCCGGTTGACTGGATAGTTTTTTCTTCGAAATTTGAATGAATTCTTTAAGATTAGGTTTTATAAGAAAGGGATGATATTTAAAACATTGGATGAGTTCATCGGCAGGCATATCAATGATCAAACGCGCCTGAATACGTTTACACCATTCACTTAGCTTTTTCATAAATGAAGCGGAAATATCAGGTGGCATACTACCACTAACTACTACATATTCAGGTTGAGGATGGATCATCATAATCCTATCGATCAGATCTTGCTGATTTTTCTTTGTTACTCCATCCCCTCTGTTTACCAGGCGATATTGTTTTTTGGTCGCCCGATCATAAATAGAAACATTCTCTCTGGTTTCACCCTGGCTGTTGACGGTAGTAGTGATCAGATTATCCTCGATCAATTTTTCTTTGATCCACTTACCATTTAATCCCGCTGTAAAGAATATTGCATGAGTTTCTAATCCTAAACGTGCCAGACCTTTTGCTACATTGATTCCACCACCACCAACTTCCTTTTCATATTCCTGGCATCTAAGTTTTTCTTCGTGTTCGAAGTGTTCTATTTGGATTGAAATATCAATAGAAGGATTGAGTGTTATAGTCAGTATCATAAGGATGGATGTAAAGATTGTATTTTTTAGGGTAATTTTGGCACGTGTCGATATTTTCTTTATTGTTCATTGGACTTCAGTTAATCGTACTTCCTGTATTGAGTTTCCAGACCAGAGAAGTCATTGAAGGCGATGAAGTATTGCCCCCGAAAAGAGCCCTATACATTCAATCTATCATCATGCTTTCGGTTATTGGCGCATTGGCTGCTTTGGTAGATTGGAAAGAGGATCTGCCGATCCATTGGTACTCATTGATTACTACAAAAAACCTGTTACTCGCAGGAGCGCTTTATGTGGCCGGTATGCTCGTTAATTTTATTCAATATCATTATAATAAAAAAAATGCCACGGATGAAGACGGCATTATTTTACCACAAAAGAAAGATGAATATATCCTATGGATTGCTTTATGTATAACGGCAGCATGGTCGGAAGAATATGTTTATCGAGGGGTGCTGTCAGAATTATTTTTAAAACAGGGTATGATGTATATCCTGGCGATTGTATTAAGCGGAGTTTGTTTTTCTTTTTCACATTTTGCCCAGGGCTGGATTGCAATTCCCGTCACTTTTTTATTTGCTTTGGGATTCCAATATTTATATAAATGGAGTGGGAGCTTGCTGTTGCCTGTCATTGTTCATTTTATTTATAATATCAGCGTAGAATATCTGAGAAGGGCTTTAGTAAAAGCTACATCGGGGGATCGATCAGATGAATCCGGCGATCCTGCTGATGATCGGTAACCTGCCTGGTGATTAAAACATAATCTTCCACCCGTAATTGTTCCGGGCGTTGATCAAAAAATGGTTTTTGCAAAGTTTCTATTGGTAATAATCCTTTTAATGAATTACGGATCATCTTTCTTTTCTGGAGAAAACACGTTTTTACCAATGATTTAAATAAAACCTCATTACAATCAAGATGTAATTCAGGTCTGCGCGTAAACCGCAGTACACCTGATTTTACTTTAGGCGGAGGATTAAAATTGCCTTCATTGACTGTAAATAAATATTCTACTTCATAATATGCCTGTGTCAATACACTGATCACTCCGTATTCTCTGCTTCCGGGAGCATGCGCGATACGGTTAGCCATTTCTTTTTGAAACATACCAACCATACCAGGTATGATTTGTCGGTTCTCAATCATCTTAAATACAATCTGTGAAGAAATATTATAAGGAAAATTGCCAATAACATATAACAATTCATTTCCGAAAAGTTCGGCCAGATCCAACTTTAAAAAATCATGGTGAATTAATTGACATCCTGCAAACAACGGATCTTGTTGCAGCACTGCGATCATATCCTTATCCGCATCAATGAGTGCTAATGAAGTATAATGTGGTACAAGGTATTTACTCAGCATACCACGCCCCGGTCCTACTTCCACCAGATGTCTGATGTCTTTAAAAACTTCTAATCCATTGGCGATTTTTTCTGCAATAGCTTCATTGGTAAGGAAATGTTGACCATAAGATTTTTTAGCATATGCCATCCTGCAATGATAGCGAGTTTATAGGATTTACAAGAAGTGTTGAAAGACCTCAGTTTCAATTTGACAGAAGGTATACCTTGTATCCTGCCCTTGCTTCTCATAAAGCCGCCTGATTTAATTATCTTCGCACATCATAGATTATTATATGGGGAGTAACGAATCGAATATAGTTAAAATAGGAATTACTATCGGTGATATTAATGGCATTGGCCCTGAAGTAATCATTAAAGCGCTGAGTCATCCTAAAATTCTTGACTTTTGTATTCCTGTAATTTATGGGTCTGGAAAGATCATTTCTTATTATAAAAACATAGTAAAATCTGATGAATTTGTATATCATCAGGCTCGAAGTGGAGAAAAATTACAAGCCGGTAAGATCTATGTGATGAATTGCTGGCAGGAAAATGTTACGGTATCTATGGGGAAGGTGTCTGAATCAGGCGGCAAGTATGCACTGATTGCTCTCGATCAGGCAATTCAGGATATCCAATCTGGTTGGATCGATGGCCTGGTCACTGCACCTATTCATAAACAAGCGATGCAATTGGCTGGATTTAAACATACAGGGCATACAGATTATCTCGCAGAAAAATTGAACTGCAAAGATTATATGATGATGATGGCTGGGCCGAATATGCGAATTGGTTTAGTGACTACTCATATTCCGTTACACGAAGTTGCCGCAAAGATTACAACAGCTAAAATAAAATCATCGATCAGGATACTGGATCAATCTATGCAAAGGGACTTTGGTATAGATCAACCAATGATTGCTGTCCTTGGTCTTAATCCTCATGCCGGCGATGGTGGCGTGATAGGCCAGGAAGAGAAAATCGCTATTTCACCGGCGATCACAGAGGCCAAACAACAAGGTATTACCGTGTTTGGACCATTTTCTTCAGATGGATTTTTTGGTTCTGGTCAATTTAAAAAATTTGATGCCATACTTGCTATGTATCATGACCAGGGACTCATCCCCTTTAAAGCACTTGAATTTGAAACCGGGGTTAATTATACAGCTGGACTACCTGTCGTGCGTACTTCGCCGGATCATGGCACTGCATATGATATCGTTGGTAAAAATGAAGCCGATCCTACTTCTTTGAGGTCAGCTCTTTTCGGAGCTATTGATATTGCCCGGCAAAGAAAAAAATATGCTGATGATCATGCCAATCCATTAAATAAACATCAGAAACAATCGGAAGAAAAAGTGGCTGAATAAAATGTGTTAACCAACCCTATTTATAAGGAAGATTCCAATTTATTAATAAAAGTTACGTAAGGGACCCCGCTTCAATCCTTTTTAAAAGGTGAAGCTTTGTGATGAATGTCCATTGCTTGTTTGCCCAGGTAAATGACAATCAACAAGGCGACAATGGATCCGATCCAGATACCCGATACAGCTGATAAAAACTGAAAAAAATCGTAAATGAAATGGAACAGGGTAGCCAGAGCTAATGCTGCAATGATATACCAGGTTTCATGTCGCTTCATAAATTTTGCTTTACCCAACAAATAACCCATTAATGCAGCAAATGAGGCATGTGCCAGTATAGTAGTAAATAACATCAATATATCCATATTAGTGGCTCCTGAATAAACCGTCATCAGATTTTTAGCAGTAGCGAAACCCATAGCCACCATTACGGTATATACTATTCCATCGAGAGGTTCATTAAAGTTTTTGTTCCGGTATAGCACCGCAAGGACTATAATAAACTTACATAGCTCTTCGATAAAGGCTTTGATCCCTAATGACATCAAAGGACCTTCCAGGGTATTTATTCCAATACCGATACCTGCATTTAAACCAAAGCTCACCAATCCTAAAAGAAAACTGAACAACACTAATTTGACCGGTTCAGGCTCATATTTATCCATAAAATAGATATATATAGCCATGCCTATTCCAGGGAGTACGGCAATGAGATATAAGATTAGCTTTTCCAGAATTTAAAATTTATTGATTTTCAAAATAACGATCTCCTGACTAATCTAAGAGAAAACAATCGTTTGGTGTAATTTTTTTTTTAAAAGTTTGTGTCAGGTGTCCGCTCAGACGATATTTATCCGGAAGTCGTTTAAAATATATCTTTTAAGTGTTGTCCCGTTAAATAACGATTAAAACTTAGGCAAAGTCGCAGTGATTAAAGTTAAAAAAATACTTCAATCAACAGTGGATTCCGGAAGTACTGTTTTAAATCCTGCCGGAATGATCTTAGGCAGATCAAATTCTCCGGTTTGAAAGGTATCGAATCTATATAATTGAAAATCTTCAATGATCGTAATTAATTTCAATGCATATGTTTTGTCGGTTGCATATCCACTGGACATGAGTCCAATCGCCCAACCTTTATAATCTGTAATATCCAACGCAAACAATTCGGAGTATTTTTCTGAGGACTTCAAGAAGTCAGAATGATCTTTGAAAGACGCTTCGATATCCATATATGCCCGGAAACACGATTCAATTAATTTTCCTTTTTTATCGAAATCATCATCTTTATGATAGTATTGCTGCCCGGTCCAGTAAGACTTACACTTAATTCCAAAATGGTTATTACTCTTAATAGCCAGTTTGCTTTGTCCCGCATTGGATTCGACTACGGCCTGAGCTAACGTAATACTGGCCGGAATTCCAACCCGCTTCATTTCGTCAATAGCCAGTGAAGTGAATCGCTCGATATACGCTTTCTCTACAATACGCTCATTGATACCAGTATCAAATGAACACAACCCCAGGCATACAAATAGAATACTGATCCAAGACTTCATACTGAGTGGTGGGTAGGCAAAAAGTGTGCCATGAATCGACCATAATTTATTCATTTATATTGAGGAGATGGTCTCTTTAAACGATATGCCCTGGTTAAATAGGTAAAGAATTGTATATATCTTTCAATTTTATTTCATTTTAATAAAGTATTCCTGGCCAAAAACCTTTCTTACAGTTGATTGGAACTTATCACCTTTTTTAAATTTCATAGGAAATTCAACTGGAATATTGACCAGAATTTCTTTTCCAGAATCAGAGAGGGCAAGGTTTGGAAACTCTTTTACTGCCTGGCTTTTCTCCAGAGTTACTTTTAATTGAATAAAACCGGTAATCTTCGGATGCGGACTTTCCCCGCGGACTATCCCGGTGATTTTTGACCAATTCTCAATGATTGTTACCATCAATAAACTTACTAAAGTCTTGTCCAATAAAAAAACGTCTCGTTTAATGCAGTAAGAGGACTAACATTATTATCTGGCAGGAGTACAGTACCTGAAACTGTCTTGATATTCATTTCACTTTAAGATTCGCACGCATTACCGGGGCAGGAGCACTTATTTTGCTTACGGATACCAGAGTATCTGAGCCGGCATATGATTTTGAATTAGGAATCGTTGATTTGTCGAATTTTTTATTATTGGTAGACCCTGGAAAACAGTCCCCCGCATCGCCCCGATTCCGATTTAGTTCCAGGTCCTTTAACCCATCTGCCTGCATGAGTGCCACTTTATAATGACCCTCATTTTTATTATCCGGGGTGGCCTCATCGATATGCCAGATTAATAATCCACCATTGGGTAAAAATGTATCAAATTTCTCTTTTTGTCTGTTTTCAAGTAAAAAGTATTCATTCGCACCTGTACCTCTTTTCCACATTTTGATGACTTTGCGACTTGTCTTGACATCTTCGATAGACACATTGGTTTGATTAGTAGTTTGATTTTTTATTGTAACCCAACCTTGTTTACATTTACACCACGCTCCCGGATGAGCAGGAGTATTTCCATTATTATTCCAACTCCCTGCCGCCATTAAACACCAATTACCGAGACCTTCGCTGGAATAATCCGTGTCATACAAATCAGGAAAACCAAATAAAAGATGTCCCAATTCATGAGCACACACACCCAGACGACAATCTTCAGGGACCGTTAAATATGAATAAATCTTGGTAGAACCATCTGCGGTGTATGGTGATCCTTCGAGCACCCATTTATGTGACCAGATATCACCGGGATTACCTGATACTTCACCACCAGTCCCTGCGTGTATCACGATGAAGGCATCGACATATCCATCGCCATCATTATCAAAAGGAGTAAAATTAATTGCTGGATTAGCTTTGATTGCCGCATCTCTTGCCATAGTTCTGGCATTAGGAGCTGCTACTCCTGTACCTGCCTCCCCATGTGCATATTGATTTAATGTTTTTGGCATTCTGTACGGGCCTACTACCTGGCCTTGAATATCAATTTTATTATTAGTAACTTCTTTAAAATATTCTTTAACACTACCTGTTGAAATTTTCCCTGTTGAAAAAAATAAATCCTCAAAATGAGATTTAGGTGTATTCATTCGTTTATCAGAAAAGTCCACCAGGATCACAGCTATTCTCACAGTCCCTGAAAGCGGGGCCCGGCTGGCCGCTGCACTACGGACCACCTCTGCTGAAGTCCCAATAGGGAATGTAGTACCAGGGTAAATTAATCCATCATTAAAACCAATTTTAGTCTGCGGCAAAATTCCTATCCGATCAGTAAGGACACTACCCCTCGTACTGGATTTTAAACGCTTAAGAGCTGCGTTGATCTTCTTTTTCAATGCAGGATGTGGAGGTATCATGCATCGATTACCATCATTGCTTTCTACAGCAGCCTGGTGAATAGCAAGGAATTTATCCAGCGGGCTGCTACCTTGATTTTTTTTCATAATTATTAATTTAAAGAATGATTAAAAATAGAATTGCAGAATTAATGCACGCTAAGGTGTCCTAATAAAGAAAACCCTGAATACATCACTCCGGAAGTAGAATGTAATGAAAATAAAAAATGTCACCCCGCTACTTCATTCTTTAACTTAAATCCCTTTGTAAGATATCTACAGGGGAAAATTCATTATTTTATCAGAATGTATAGGAGCATTTACTTAATGATATTTTAAACAAAAAACCTTAGGGTCATTCAGAATTACCTTTTACAATAAACCAATATCGTAAATACTTTACTTCTTTATTGCCTGTGTATCATTTACTGGAATATCCATATTTCGGGAATAGCGTTTTAAATTCTTCAAGATGATCATGGATTCGTGTACATAATCTAAAGGCTGCCTTTTCTTTATCGTCAACCAAAAAGAATTTTAATATAATGTATCCACTT
>JBDTUE010000156.1:0-10077 GCA_040007895.1 Saprospiraceae bacterium
TCAATTCCATACGCTGCATGGAGCAATTGACTGACCACTTTCGAAATGGTCATCTCATTTCTATGCATTTGAGGTAATAGTCCCATCACAGCATAACTGATTGGATTGACTGCCGGTATCAGGGTTTCCCAGGGATAACCTTTACCCCATATAAGTCCTATAACTGTTATGGTCAGGTCGGCTGACTGAGCAAGCAGATAATTCAACATATCTATGGAATTGTTTGAATTTTGATTTACGGTATGGAAAATGGGAGTTTGTCCACCAAATCCAAATTCATCGATTCCTGCTTTTACATTGATGGAAGCTCCAAACTCCACCAGACATTGAGCACAGGAGACATGATTAAATTCTGCACATATATGTAGTAAGGTCACTTGATATAAAGGAGTATAGGCACATCGTAAATCATATCTCCTGTTTATAAGTTCAGTATCCTTTTTTAATTCTGATTGTAGGGAATGTGCATCATCCACCAAAACAGCAAGTAACGCTTTATCCTCAAAGAGTAAACCATAGTCGATAAAAGTCTGGACACAATGTTTAAAATTTGGAGTCCGGGTATACTCACTTGTCAATTCATAAATGAGTGGTGTACCATTGTAAGAATCGTTTGGACTGATGCCATGTTCAAAACATTCTTTAATGCCGGTGACATCGTGGCATTCAATATCACCAATAAGTTTTGCGAGGTAATCCATGAATTTTAATTTTAAAAGGAAACGTTATTTTTTAATTTAAAGTTGCTTGTTTGTATGGTCAGTGATTGCTGATATCAATAATTGCAGCAGGGATGATTAGTTTGAAGTCAATCAAAGCTGCTTTCGCCAATCCGATTAAAAGAATAAGGGTCGAATAAGCTGAAAGTGATTGTTATACTCAAATATTCGGATGTTGTTTGTACCATTCGGTGGCTTGTTCGTATGCATAACCAATTCTGAAAAGACTTGCTTCAGTCAATGGTCCACCCATCAGTTGGAATCCAGGTGGAGGCATGCCACCTTCAGCTTTTCCACAGGGTAGAGTCAATGCAGGTATGCCGGCCATATCTGCCGGTTCGCCGAATTGAAGATCCAGTTCGTTACTAAAATGAGGAATGACTCCTTCTTTACTGCGCCACATCTCATCGGTAAGGCCTTTGGCCATACCTCCAGCCGGAGCTGCAAATGCATCCACTGTGGAGAGCAGGGAGCGGAATTTTGTTTTAAAGTCTACTTGTAATTGACGAGCTTGTTTATATTGAGTCTCGGTTACTTTACTACCCATCTCCAATATGCCGGCAAAATCATTTCCATATTCATTTTTCCTGGAAGGATAAGTAGATTTATTTGATTCGAACGCTTCTTTACTTACGATCGTAAACCAGGCACCTCCACGTTCTTTTTCATTGGAAGGCATCTCAAAAGGTACGATGGTAGCTCCCAGTTCTTCTAATTTTTTTATAGCACTTTCGATGGATGTGGACAAACCAGGATCTACATCTTTGCTTATATAATTATGATCTACACCAATTTTCATTCCTTTGATATTATCCTTTATAGATGCATACATTGGTTGTGCTTTATCCTCTAATGAAGTTGCATCATGGGGATCATATCCTGCCATGACTTCAAGCATAAGCGCCGCATCAAGAACTGTTCGCGTCATTGGTCCTACATGATCTAAAGATTCTGCCAACGGTAAAACACCATAACGGCTAACAAGACCATACGTTGGTTTCATGCCGACGATTCCATTGGCAACACATGGAAAACGTATAGAACCTCCCGTATCCGAACCAATAGATCCAAAACATAAACCAGCAGCGGTGGCTACACCAGACCCACTGGAAGATACCCCTGTCCATAGATCGCTACCCCAGGGATTTTTAGGAATCTTTGATATAGAATTGTATCCTCCCATAGCTCCTTCGGTAAGATTTAATTTACCAAGGATTATAGCACCTGCCTGTTGAAGTTTATCTATTACTGTAGCATTAAAAGAAGGAATAAAATTGGCATTGAATGAATGGCTGCCGGTGGTAGGAGCGTTGGTAGTAAATAAAAGATCTTTGACTGCAATAGGAACACCATGTAGCGGACCCCGGTATTTACCTTCAGCTAATTCTTTATCCATAGCTTTTGCGGTAGAGAGGGCAGATTCATTCATCACTGTGATATAACTGTTGAGTTTAGTATCGAGCGTTTCGATCCTCTTCAAGATCAATCGGGTAATTTCTTCAGAGGATATTTTTTTATTGCGAATGAAGTCAGCGATCTCGGAGAGTGTCGCAAAGTGAATAGATTGTAATTCTCCTGCCTGTAAAGCTGGTTTTATTTCTTTACAGCTCATCGCAAAAGGTATAGTCATGGACGCTAAAGCAATAAGTCGTGTGACTTCACGTCTTGAAATTTTTTGATTCGTTGACAAAAGAAGATCTGGATTAATAATTGACATACAATTTGATTTATAATTCTGAGGATATTTTTTTTCGATAGTATCAGGTAAGCAAAGTATTAAAGTAGTGGATAATTATTGTTTTCGGAATAAAAAGAAAAGGTAGTTATCTCCCGCTAAGAGCGCAAAGGACGCAAAGTAGATTTTAATAAATAATATTTTTTCATTTTAATTTCGAATTTGATTTATTGAATGCAAAGACCTGTTCTAAACTTTTATTGAATTTTCAATTATTTCTTTTGCGACCTTAACGCCTTTTACGGGAAATCTTACCGGAAACACCACTCAATTGATCAAAAAATGACGGAAAATCAAATTGCTACCATTGAAAAAGGTAAATCAATTTTTTATATAGATTTTCCATTTGAATAAAATCGCAGTCAATATTTCTTAAAACAATTTCACTACATCCAGGTCTAAAATCAGGTGCTCAACACTCGGTCCAGTTTGGAGAAAGTATCCAACCATCCTTGATAATAACCATGTTTTGATTCTGTACCCGTGCCGGCATGTTCAAAATGCATTCTGGTACTATATCCTTCGGTCTGGAACAATATGGTGACAAAGGATTCAACTCCCGGCTCATTTTTCCACATCCAGGTGAAAGCTAATTTTTTAAGGATCTGAACATCTTTATAAACCCCGGTGCAAGTATGTTCCGTTGAATCACTATCCTGAAAGGTAATTTCGAAGTGACCATCTGGTTTTACATCAATACTCGCTTTTAATACTTTGCCATTTGGATCAGATCCAAACCATTTCATGATATATTCAGGATCCGTCCATGCTTTCCATACTTCCTCTAAAGAAGCATTGAATATCTTTTTAATTAATATGGTCTCGTTAATTTCTTCCATGCCATCGCCAAATCGATAAAAGCAAATAATGAGTAAATTAGAATTTTTATTTTAGACTGCTATGAAGATTGAAAACACAAGAATTATTTCACTAATTCTTTGTGAAAACTGACAGAAAATGTAATGTTTTGCCTTTAGTATCATATGATTCAGGATACGTTTTACCGGATAGATCATAACATATAGTTAGCTGTTCTTCCTTAGTGTCAACTGCATTTGGTGCAAATTTATAAATAGCGGTAATATGTTTTCCTGCATTAACTCCTTCCTTACCGTAGATGTCCATTTTATCGCTTGTATACTTTATAATTCCTTTATCTACACTCTCGGCAATAAAGCTATAGGTAGTATCCAGGATAGTGAGTTTTTGGTAGGCAAAAGCAATTTGTGGAATGGTCACCCCAGCCATTTCCTGTCTGAGTGGCGTCCAGGTTCCGTTTAGTTTATTAGTTGCAACTGTAGTATTCTTTGCGCTTGAGCAGCTAAGAATTAAACTTAAAAGGAGAAAAAATGTGATTAGTCGCATATGTTTTTATTTTTTACAAGTTAATAACTTCCTTTTGGATTCCGTTCACTTTGATTTTAAATAAGCTATTAAATTATCCCTTTTAAGATTGGAATGACTGCTTTTTTGATCTTTTTAATTATTCTAAATTTTTGAAAATAAACGGCTTATTCATGTTGTATAAACTGTATTGCCAAGAGGCTGATTAAAATGCATATCGTATGATTTTTAAATAGTAATACTTCAAAATACACCTTAATCGATGACTCTATCATATCGGTACGTCGGAGTAGGGTATCCGGGACTTAAAGCCCTGGATGCTTTTATTTTTAATTTGACTGAATTTTTAGAAACGGCATACAGGGATTCTTTTACCAATAATTCAAGGGTGCGCGGACTAGTGCCTGCCCTTGCATTGATTATGAGTCGTGCATCATTACTTATTCCGGCAAATCCCCTCAAACTCAAGGTACTCAGGTTGCCAGTCAGATTCCCGGCCACAAAGTGAATTCCTGCCTCAAGCATTATTTTTATATGACCCACAGGTATCCCCATTTCGTCTACTTTCTTGCCGAGTTCTATTAAAAAATTCTTTGCAAAATCATCCCAATTAATTGCATCTCCCTCCAGAAGGACAATACTATTTAACCATCCCATTAATGCTTCTCCATGAGCATACTTGTCGTAATCGACTTCAATAATCCGGTTACCTGCTTCAGTACTTTCTAAGACCAGGGACAACCATTCCTGCAGACCTTCACCTGTCTGCGAACTAATCGATAATACGATAGCATCGGGAAATTGGGATTTGGTTTTTGCAATTAATATTTCCATCTCTGCAGGCTCCAGGACATCGGACTTCGAAGCCAGGATGATATCGGCTTCCTCCAATTGTTTACTAAATATATAAGCGGCGTCAGGATGCAAACCAGCAGTACCACCATCGAGGATATCTGCCAATTTATTAGGATCTGCTAAAACGGTGAGTGGAGACAGTAAAAGATCCCTACTCTGATGTTCTTTTAATGGTTGCATGATCGTAGCTGAAAGATCTGTACAACTCCCGACAGGTTCGGCAAGGATGATATCTGCCTGGTGTTCAGAATTTATTTTATGTATAGATTTAATAAATCCATCAAAATTGCAACAGAAACAACTACCACTGACTTCAGCAACTTCTACATTGGTCAATAATAATAAAGCGGTATCTACGAGTTCAGGAGCCTGGTCATTAGTGATCAATCCAACCCGCTTCCCTTGTTTCATTAATAGGTTAGTGGTTTCAAAGAGAAGTGAGGTCTTTCCAGCTCCAAGAAAACCACTTACAAGGATTAATCTTGTTGTATTCATGAATACCTTTATTTAGTAACTTAAGTTGGACTTGTTCAATAAAATTTGTAATCTATTATTCTTCTTTCATTACCGGCAACTCGATGTAGGTCGCTAATTGTCGATTACAATAAACGGTGTGTGTTGCTTTAATAAAATCTTTTTCCGTTGCTTCAAATATATTAGGAACAAAATGTTGAGGATTGCGATCTATGATTGGAAACCAGGTACTCTGAATCTGAATCATTAAATGGTGCCCGGTTAAAAAAGTATGGTTAATATCATGCAGGTCGATTATAAATTCCTCTGGTTTATTGGAAACTAACGGTACAGGTTTTTCAAAACTTTTTTTAAATCGTCCACGGAATACTTCCATGGCCACCGGCAATTGATATCCACTCATTAATAAATCTTTATTATTGATATCGGGATATACATCTATCAGTTTTACTACAAAATCTGCATCTGTAGCCGAAGTGCTGGCAAAAATATGTGCTTTGATTTTTCCTGTTACAGTAAGATTTTCTTTGAGGCTATCTCCTGTAAAACTAATTACGTCAGGCCTTGTACTCACAAAACGCTGATCTTCTACATGCCATTTTCCCCAGCGGCTTCCCGTGCCATACGTAGCTTCAATAGGTTGGCTACGGTAAGGAACAGGTTTTGCAGGATCACTGACATAGCGGACATCACCTTTACTGATTACTGGTTTAGTAAAATCAAGTGTATTATCAGAATGAATATATAATTTTCTTGGCTCCGCATTCTTTGGTGGCCAGGTATTGTATGTTTTCCATTGGTTACTCCCTGTTTGAAAACAATTGGCTTCAGCAAATTTATCAGTACCAATTCCCTTCAACCAATAATCAAACCATTGTTTTTGTAAGGCTTGAAACCAAACAGCGGTCTTATTCTGGAAATCTATTTTTCCTAAACTATCAGCTTTCGTACCGGCCCATTGACCATGATTCCACGGACCGAGTACAATATAATTCTTGTTGAAACTATCTTTTTTTTCAAGATGGTTGTACATGATTTGTGGCCCATTCAGATCTTCCTGATCGTAGTATCCACCTACATGCAAGGTGGGTATCTGAATAGACTGTACGGTAGTTAACATAGATTGCTGAACCCAAAAATTATCATAATTGGGATGTTTGGCAAAATCATTCCATGCAGGCAGTTTTCCTTTGAAATAAAGATCATTTACATTTTTTAAAGTACCCAGTTTAAGATACCAATTGTATAAATCAAATTGAGGGAATGGATAATCACTATTAGCTTCTTTTTCGTTTTCAACCAAATAACTGTATTCGAAACCATAACTTAATCGGAAAGCACCGTTATGGTGAAAATCATCACCTAAAAACATATCAGTGGGTGATGCCTGTGGCGAGCAAGCTTTGAGTGCCGGGTGAGGATCTACCGAGGCATCCAGAGCTGTATAACCATCGTAAGAAATACCAAAAATCCCGGCGTTTCCATTATTAAAGGGGATATTTTTTATTAACCAGTCAACAGCGTCATACGTATCTGTACTTTCATCTGTTTTGGTTTTATCTTTTACGTGATACAACGGACGGTTCATTTCAAAACTACCTTCACTTTTGAATTTTCCACGTATATCCTGGAATATAAAAATGTATCCATCCTCAGCCATGTTCCGGTAATAGGAAGGGAAGGTTGATGTATTAATGGTGGAATCCTCTTTAATCGGAAAGTCTGATCCATACGGTGTACGTTGTATAAGGAATGGCAATGGGTGAGTATTTCCGGTCGGACTTAACACCACTGTAAATAACCTGGTTCCATCCCGGGTCGGAATCATGTATGTTTTTTTTGTATAGGACGGAAAGGTCGCTTGTTGTGCTTCTGCCGAAATTAACTGGTTAATAAACAACAGTAGAAGTATGTATTTTTTCATTTTGGTTAGTTTGGTAAATCTATTAAAAAGGAAGATGATAACAGAGGATTAATCTGAATTGGGGAATAAGAATGCAAATTGATGAATTAATCTCTGGAATTGGAGATTTGATTCTATAATCATCCCCTGTTTGCCTTACTTATCTTTTAAATACACGTTCACTTTTTTGGCCGTGTCACTATCGACATACCGTTCAGTAATTTGAATGGCGCCGGATGCGAGGAATTCAAACTCTAGTTTCCAATACCAATCTTTCGGATTATCAGCTTCCTCAAACGTATTATTGCCTGCATATTCAAATTTATTGCCAAAAGCTTCATTCTTCATCCACAGAGATTGGTTGTATTTAAAAAGGTCCATTGTGTTTTTCTTATTGGTGACCCCGGAGTAATGTCCAACCAACCTATCCAGCGTGGCTGCTTCGAGGTGCAATAGTTCAGACATACCAACATTATAAGTGACTTTTGTGATTCCGGTTTTCAATTTTTGCACATCTAATGTTCTTTTAATCGCTGTTGGTGCGGAGGCATACGGATCTTTTTTAATGTGCGGATCTCCATTAAAATATAACTGAGTGACGAGTGGTTGATATCCTACTGCAGTGATCATAAGATGGAAATGAGCAGGTCTCATATTGCCATCTCCTGTATCATACGGTACCGGTAAAATAGTCTGAAACGAATAATATCCTTTTTCATTGGAATAGGTAGTGCCTCGATAACGGTATTCATTGGACTGGTTGTCGTACTTGCCTTTCGAATCGCAATGCCACAGTTCTATTTTCGCATTTTTATATGGAGTGATACAATCCTTATGTCTGATTAATCCGCTTAATTCGATGGGCTCACCGGCGTCTCCACTGATAGCAAGATTGGACCTTACTGGTGCATCTGGCCGATAAAATGGACCGAGGATATCCGTAGTAGTTTCACAATCTCCTACAAATTGATTTCCGTCTAAGCGGATGAATCCGTACGCACTCACGGCAGCTACCTGCATCGTGGTGGTTTTAATAAATTCTCTTCTTTGCATAAGTATTCAGTTAATTAGGATCCTAAGATAGTTTATTCCCTTCACTCGAATTGCATACCGATTTGATCGGACTTTTAAAGATTTTATTCATACTTTTCGATATGAATTTTAAAATAATAATCACCGGGACGACAGGAATGGTGGGAGAAGGAGTTTTACTGGAATGCCTTGCACATCCACGTATTTCTGAAGTGTTGAGTGTGAGTAGGAAATCAAATGGAATGGCACATCCAAAATTGAAAGAATACCTGGTCCCTGATTTTTTGAATTTAAAAGGAGGTGATGAAAATCTTAAAGGTTATGATGCTTGTTTTTACTGTGCGGGAATAAGTAGTGTGGGAATGAAAGAGGCTGAATACACTCGCATCACCTATGATACAACGATCCATTTTGCACAGGTAGTATTACATCAAAATCCGGCTATGACGTTTATCTATGTCAGTGGTGGAAGTACAGACAGCACTGAAAAAGGCAAGGTCATGTGGGCTCGTGTGAAGGGGAAAACTGAAAATGATTTGGCCAAAATGCCATTTAAAAAAGTGTATAATTTTCGTCCCGGTTTTATGAAACTTACACCCGGGCAAAAAAATGCATTAAAACTTTACAAATATTTCGCATGGATGTACCCGTTGCTAAAATTATTTTTGCCCAACGGAACGAGTACTATGAAGCAGGTAGGACAAGCCATGATTAATAGTTTGATCATTGGTAGCGATAAGCAGATCCTTGAGGTAAGAGATATTAATCCTTTGGGAGATCAATCCCCGGTTTAATTTTTAACCTTCTTCTACTAGTTCTTTCAATCCTTTGAGCACTTTGTCCCAACCTTTTTTTGATTTTAAATATCTTTCTTCTGCTCCCTGACCCTGGCCGACATCATCTGTGATTGATAAAATTGTTTTCCCATCTTTATAAATCAATTCATCCGTTACGGTGGAATTGCCGGCTTCTGCATTGTCGTCATCCTCATTCTTCAAAGAATATTTTAAAAGCTTTCCCGGTTCTATTTGGAGGATTTGACCTTTCAATTCTATCTTTTTAATCAATAAAATTTTTCCTTTAAACGTGATGGGGCTACCAACTTTCCATTTAGAATTAACTTTACAATTGAAAAAATATTTTACAGTTTTTTCAGGATTGGTGAGTGCATCCCAAACTTGGGACGGCTCTGCCTGAATGGCTATTTTTTTTCTAACCACAAATTCTTTCATAGTACAAGAGCTTCTCTTTTGTTAATGATTTAATTATCTGATGACGTTGTAGGGTAACTCAGGTTTTTTTCTAATTTATCCAGCGATGATTGCCAACCCTCCATACAATCAGAATACATTTCTATTGGAATACCTGTTTGATGCAAGGTCATTTCCGTTTTTCCTTCGAGATCTTCAAATGTCACTGTTACATTAACGTCTGACCACTCGCCAGGTAGATTGTAAAAGGAAGGAGGCACTTCATGTCCTTTATAATTTACAAAGCACTCTTCGTAAAAGATTTTTTTAAATGGAATGATCTCTTTATAGTTTGCGATTGACCAAAACTCTTTTCCATCGGCACTTTTCATGGATGAAAAATTTTCTCCACCTGTTTTAAAATCAATTAGACTAGTCGGACACATAAATCCTTTAGGTCCCCACCATTTTTTAAAACTTTCAGGATCTGACCATGCTTTCCATACTAAGCTTAGGGGAAGATTTAATATCCTGTTGATGAAAACTGTTTTTTGTTTTTCAAGGACGGTGCTTGCTCTACTTTTGATCATAATAAAAGTGTTAGTTTTTACTTTATTGCAACATGTTTTTAAGCTAGGATAGTATCTTAAATCCGAATTTTATTTTTTTTGAATTGCTTGCCTCAGTGTATATCATATCCACCTCGAAAGCATCAAAGGATCATTTACTTTTAGCTTTTTCTTTCATTTCCATGGTCGGTTCCATCATACTTGCCCGGTTACCTTCTGTATCATAAAACGAAACGTACATTCCGAATCCGGGTAT
>JBDTUE010000157.1:0-10068 GCA_040007895.1 Saprospiraceae bacterium
AGTAATGAATAAAATAGAATTGCAAGATCGTTTGAAAAAGTTTGCAATTGACATTGTGAAATTTGCAGAAGCCTTACCTGAAAAACCTGGATTCAGAACAGTGCGAAACCAAATAGTGAGAAGCGGGCCTTCATCAGCAGCAAACTACAGAGCAGCATGCAGAGCAAAATCAACAGCAGATTTTATTTCTAAAATGGGAACAGTAGAGGAAGAATTAGATGAAACAGAATTTTGGCTGGAATTTACTGTAGGACTTTCTGTTGATTATCAGGATATAATTAATCCGTTGTGGAAAGAAGGTGATGAGCTTCTAAAAATTGTTGTTGCCACAATTGTATCAACTAAAAAAAACAATCCAAAATGATTCCAGTGTACCGAAGTCCAAAATCCGACATCCGAAATAACCCCATTCGTCATTCACAATTCGTAATTCGTCACTCGTAATTCGTAATTAGTTAACCCATGTTTCAAACTCCATCCCAAACCGTCGGCCCTTACTTTGCATACGGGCTTACCTCCGAGCAATACGGCTATGATTTTAAAAGCCTATTAGATAATAAACTATTGAGCAATAAAGATGATCCCGATACTGTCTGTATTACCGGACAAGTTTTTGATGGCAACGGAAATCTAATTCCGGATGCCTTGATAGAACTATGGCAATATGATGGATCAAATTGGACAGTGGGCAGGTTTGGCACGGGAACGGAAAAAGACAATTCTTTTAAATTTTATACTATCAAGCCAATTAGTATAGAAGAGGAAGCACCCTATATTAATATCATTGTCTTTATGCGCGGACAACTCATTCATTCCTATACCAGGATTTATTTTGAAGATGAAGAACAGGCAAATGCATCAGATCCGGTTTTAAATTCAATTGCAATTGACCGGAGACATACTTTATTAGCCAGAAAAAATGAAAGCGGATATGAATTTAATATCCATATGCAAGGAGGACATGAAACTGTGTTTTTTGATATTTAATATGAACCATGAGTCTATATCGTAAAGCTTTTTATGCGGAAGAATTTGAGTCCCTCGTCGGGGATCGTCAATTCGTTCAATATATGCTGCGGGTGGAAGCCGCCTTAGCGAAATCACAAGCGAAATATAAAATCATTCCCGATACAGCAGCACAGATCATAGCGGATTGCTGCCAAATTCAATTTATTGATCTTGAGAAATTAATTAGTGAAGTTCACCTTGGTGGAAATGCAGCCATACCCCTTGTTCTTCAACTTACACGCATCATTAAAAACAATCATTTCGATTCATCCAAATATATTCACCTGGGAGCTACAAGCCAGGATATCATCGATACCGCTACGATACTACAAATTAAAGATTGTTATCTCTGGTTCGAACAAAAATTAAATCGTCTACAGGAGGTTTTAATCAAATTGACTAACCAGCATCGAAATACCCCGATGATAGGAAGGACTTTATTACAACACGCACGGCCCATTACATTTGGACTCAAATCATCAACCTGGTTACAAAGTATCGTACATACCCAGGAAAGAATGAGGGACTGCAAACACAGAGTATTGAAAATTCAATTATTTGGTGCAGTCGGAAGTGGCAATGAATATCTGCCAAAAGAAGTAGTAGAAGATATGTCGAGTTCATTGGAAATAGCCCATGATTTTCCTTGGCATTCCATTCGGGATAATATTGCTGAATGGGCTTCGACATTGGGCATCTTGAATGGTTCTTTGGGGAAAATAGCAAAGGACATTTCTTTATTAATGCAGACAGAAGTTGGAGAAGTATCGGAAGGCAGTGCTGAAGGCAAAGGTGGATCCAGTGCAATGCCACACAAACGGAATCCTGTAACCTGTGCTTTAATCATTGCAAATAGTACTCGTACACCTCACCTGGTAGCTTCGATTTTATCTTCCATGACTCAGGAACATGAACGGTCGGCGGGGCTTTGGCAGGCAGAGTGGGAAGTCCTGACTCAATTGATGTCGTTAACTGCGGGATCTTTGTTTCATACCATTGATCTTATAGAAAATCTTGAAGTACACGAAGAAAAAATGACTTTTAATCTTGAAATGACTAAAGGATTAATTTATGCAGAACAAGTCTCGAATGCGCTAACGACAACGTTAGGAAAGATGCAGGCAAATGAACTAGTTCAAAAAGCTTGTAAACTTGCTTTCAAAAAAAATAAATCGCTGAAAGAAGTATTGATCGAATTCCATCCTGATTTGTTTTCTGGTGCTATTTTGGATGAATTGTTCAATCCTGTAAATTCTCTTGGCAATAGTTTAGATTTGATTGATTTAATGTTAGCAAGGCACGATCAACATGAAAACAAACTTTAGATTACAAGGTACTCCTAATAGTCCTGTATTGATTTTATCTAATTCCCTCGGTGCTGATTTGCATATGTGGGATGATTTGATTCCATATCTTCTTCCGTATTTCAGGGTCCTGCAATATGATACCCGTGGATTGGGATTAAGTGAAGTGACTCCGGATCCTTATACCATTGATTTATTAGGAAATGATGTTATAGACCTGATGGATCAATTAAATATTCGCGAAGCTTCTTTCTGCGGTTTATCTATGGGTGGATTGATAGGTCAGTGGTTAGCTTTGAATAAACCGGATAGGATTAGAAAAATAATTCTCAGCAATACGGCTTCTAAAATAGGCGATGATGCACGGTGGAATACCCGGATTGAAACCATTTCAAACCAGGGGATGAATTCAATAGCAGATGAAATGATGGGGCGATGGTTTACTCCTTCTTTTCTTTTAAAAGATGCTGAACGGGTGAATGAAATCCGCCAATCTTTTGTAATGTCTGATCCAACGGGATATTGTAATTGTTGTTCAGCCATTCGGGATACTGATTTTACCAATGATATATCTTCCATTCTATTGCCTACACTTATCATCACAGGTGATGAAGATCCGGTTACTACCGTAGATCATGCAAGAGATTTGAATGAGGCTATTCAAAATTCCAAACTTATTATATTACCTGCAAAACATCTTTCCGCTGCAGAATTACCCAAGATGTATGCTGAGGCATTAATAGATTTTATAGTAGGTCAATCTACGTTTGATCAGGGTATGTACATCCGACGGACAGTATTAGGAGATGTCCATGTAGATCGTGCTCATGCATCTATTAATGCCTTTAATGGTGATTTTCAGGATTTCATTTCAAAGTATGCATGGGGTGAAGTTTGGTCCAGGCCAGGCTTGTCAAAATATCAGCGAAGCTTAATCACGGTTGCTATGTTGATCCCACTTAATCGCAAAGCTGAATTTAAATTGCATATTAAAGCAGCTCTTAATAATGGACTGACTGTCTCTGAAATAAAAGAAATCATCCTGCATGCAGCAATCTATTGTGGGTTACCTGCAGCCAATGAAGCTTTTCATTCTGCAGAAGAAGTATTTAATGAATTGAACATTCAATACAAAATATAGCTTCTTTGAAACAAATACATACACAGGTAGGTATTATCGGAGCAGGACCAGCCGGCCTTACGCTCGCCCATTGGTTAAAAGCTCACGGCATTCAATCAACAATTATAGAAAGTAAAAGCATAGCGTATGTTGAATCACGGGTAAGAGCTGGTTTATTAGAACAAAATACAGTAGATATATTAAAAAACCTGGGCTTAGCCGATCGGTTAATAAAAGAAGGTAAAGAACATCATGGAGTCATCTTTAGTTTTAATGGTGAGCGCTTACGCATTCCTTTTGACGAATTGACGAACGGCAGGCATATCACTATTTATGGTCAGCAGGAAGTAATTAAAGATCTTACGGATGCATGGTTAAATGAAAATGAAACTATATTTTTTGAAGCTCCCGCCGTTCGATTGGAAGGATTGGAATCAACTGCGCCAGTCATTCATTTTACATTCCAGAAAGAAGATTATACCTTGACTTGTGATTTTATTGCAGCCTGTGATGGCTTTCATGGCATAGGCCGTGAATATCTTCCTACCTCTGTATATAAGGAGTACACGCATTCATATCCATTTAACTGGTTGGGTATTTTAGCTAATGTAGCACCGTCGACTGATGAATTGATTTATTCGTATCATGAAAATGGATTTGCTTTACATAGCCTTCGTTCGGATACGGTCAGCCGTCTATATCTCCAGGTATCGAAAGATGAACATATAGAAAAATGGTCGGATGACAGGATCTGGAATGAACTTTCCATTCGTTTGAGGTCGGAAGGTTGGTCGCTTCATGAAGGTCCTATTTTTGAAAAAGCAATTACTCCCATGAGAAGTTTTATGATCGATCATATGCAATATGGTCGTTTGTTTTTAGCCGGAGATGCTGCTCATATCGTACCACCCACCGGAGGCAAGGGATTAAATCTTGCTATCGCCGATGTCAAACACCTGGTAGATGGTTTTGTAGATTATTATAAAAACAATTCTGTAACGTTATTAGATCAGTACAGTACTTTGGCCTTACCAAGAATATGGAGAGCGCAAGACTTTTCCAATTATATGACTACCTTATTCCATAAACAAGATGAGCATGGATCCTTTACATATCAATTGCAAAAAGCAAGATTTGATTATTTAAAAAAATCAGTTGCTTACAGGACAACAATAGCCGAAAATTATGTGGGCCTGCCATTTTCCGAAATCTGAAATCCCTGCCTCGCCGGCAGGCAGGCGAAGTCCGAAATAATAAATAGTAAATAAGTAAATCATGAAAACCGTTCCAATCATCACAGCAGATCAGGCAGCAGTATTAGTCAAAGAAGGAGACACGATCATCAGTGGTGGTTTTGGTATGACCGGAAATCCTATCCATCTTACGCATGCTTTAGCAAAAACGAAAACTGGAAATCTAACTTTTATAGGAAATAATATTGGCGAACCAAACATGGGTGGGGGAAGATTATTAAACAATGGTCAGCTGAAAAAAATGATAGGCTCCTTCTTCACTTCCAATCCGGACGGAGTAAAAGCAGCCCAGGCAGGAACAGTTGAATATGAACTTATCCCCCAGGGTACTTTGGCAGAAGCAATTCGCGCAGGTGGTGCCGGCATCGGTGGATTTTATACTCCTACTTCAGCGGGTACTTTGATTGCGATTAATAAAGAAACAAAAATCATTGATGGAGTTGAACAGGTTTTTATCAAAAGTATCAGAGCTAATGTAGCTTTTATCCGTGCATGGAAGGCAGATACAGCGGGTAATTTACAATATCGCCTGACTGAACAAAATTTTAACCGGTTAGCAGCTACTGCTGCAGACATTGTCATTGCAGAGGTTCAGGAAATAGTACCAATAGGTTCTTTGGATCCGAATCAAATTCATACGCCGGGGTGTTATATTGATTACCTGGTGGAAGAAAAATTATCACTCGATGATTTGGGTATTTCTGCTTCAGTAAGTTCTTCTAAAAAGGTAGATGAAAAAAGAATGAACATGGCCCGTCGCGCATTTGCTGAATTGAAAAATGGCGATGTAGTCAATCTCGGTATTGGTATTCCTACCCTGGTGGCAGATCTGATTCATCCGGAAGATGGTATCATCCTCCATACTGAAAACGGTATGTTGGGTGTAGGTCCCGAACCCAAAGACGGAGGCGGTGCCATGGATTATCCTGTCAATGCGGGTAAAGTACCTGTCACTGCATTGCCTGGTAGCAGTTATTTTGATAGTGCAGATAGTTTTGCAATGATCAGAGGCAAACATATTGATGTAGCTATTATGGGTGGATTGGAAATAGATGAAGGAGGAAACCTTGCCAATTGGTCTGTTCCCGGAAAACCATTATTAGGTGTAGGCGGTGCCATGGATCTTGCGATAGGTGCCAAACGATTGATCATTACACTGAGTCATACCGACAAAGATGGAGTTTCTAAAATAGTACCTCAATGTACACTCCCGCTTACCGCTAAACATTGTGTAGATGTATGCATTACTGAACTCGCGGTTTTTAAATTTATAGATGATCAGCTTACTTTAATAGAGATCATGCCGGGCAGTTCGTTGGAAGAGGTAAGATCAAAAACAAGTGCAACGTTCATTGAGAAGTTATAACCTCAGTATATAAATAAAATTAATTTAAACCTGAGCGGTTTGTCCTGATATCACCATAAAAACCGCTTAGGTTTGACAGATTAAAAAATTAAATTCAGAATCAATTCAGTAATCCTCCGTCATGAAAGAAGCCTATATTATCGATGCTGTCCGTACTCCTATTGGAAATTTAGGTGGCTCGCTTTCGCCTATTCGTGCAGATGATCTGGCAGCTATTCCTATAAAAGCATTATTAAATAAATATCCTGATATACCCAAAGACGCTATTGATGATGTCATCCTTGGCTGCCACAATCAGGCCGGTGAAGACAATCGGAATGTGGCCCGTATGGCGTTGTTATTAGCTGGTATTCCGTATACAGTGCCAGGTGAAACCATCAACCGGCTATGTTCTTCAGGGATGTCTTCTGTAATACATGCCAATAGGGCGATAAAAGCTAATGATGGTGATATATTTATTTCTGGTGGGATCGAGCATATGACCCGTGGTCCTTTAGTAATTTCAAAACCGGGCAAAGCTTTTGGTAACGATGCTAAAATGGAAGATTCAAGTTTTGGCTGGCGTTTTATCAATCCAAAAATGCATGAACTATATGGTACCGATGCGATGGGTATTACTGCTGAAAACTTAGTAGAGCTGTATCATATAAGCAGAGAAGACCAGGATTTATTTGCCTATCATTCCCAGATGAAAGCTGCAGCCGCACAACAAAATGGAATTTTATCACAAGAAATCATTCCCGTTGATATCCCTATGCGTAAAGGAGAATCATTAAGAATATCAAAAGATGAATTTATAAAACCTGAAACGACAATTGAAAAATTAGCTGCTTTAAAACCTTCCTTTAAAAAAGAAAATGGTACAGTAACTGCAGGTAATTCTTCAGGGTTAAATGACGGAGCTGCTGCCATGTTGATTACTTCAGAGGATGCAATAAAAAAATATCATTTAAATCCAAAAGCAAGAATAATTAGTTCTGCTGTCATTGGTGTCGAACCACGCATCATGGGTATTGGTCCGGTTGAAGCTAGTTTGAAAGCGTTGAAAAAAGCAGGGCTTACCTTGAAAGATATGGATGTCATCGAATTGAATGAAGCATTTGCTGCGCAATGTCTTGCCGTGATTCGACTACTGGGATTAGCGGACGATGATGCAAGAATTAATCCCAATGGTGGAGCTATTGCTCTTGGTCATCCGTTGGGTATGTCCGGTACACGAATCATTCAGGCTGCGACAAATGAATTGATAAGAAAAAACAAAAGGTATGCATTGATTTCGATGTGTATAGGAGTGGGTATGGGTTATGCTGTCGTGATAGAAAGAGTGTGATGTGTTAGGTTCATTTGAAGTAAATGTCGTTGATTTAAAAAGTAATTTTAATGTTCAGAATTAAACTGTTTTAAAATAAAAAATGATTGACAGAAGAGTATTCATTCGTCAAATAGGATTAGTTGGTATTGCAGGTAGTCTGTTGCCAGAAATTTCTATTTATTCAAAACCACGTACTTCCAGCCTTCCACGCAGCACACCAGAAGCACAGGGAATATCTTCGGCTGCTATAGAGCGTTACTTTGATGCAATAGAAAAAAGCGGACAGGAATTCCATGCTACTATGATTGTAAAAAATGGTCATGTCATCGCCGAGGCATGGTGGGCACCCTATAGATCAGATCACCGGATGCAGCTTTATTCAATGAGTAAAAGTTTTACTTCTACTGCTATTGGGTTTGCACAACAAGAAAAATTGTTGAATGTAGAAGATCCTGTGATCGATTATTTTAAAGACGTACTTCCCGATAAGATTAGTGATCATTTAAAAGCGCTTAAGATAAAACATCTGTTGATGATGGGGGTAGGCATGGCCAAAGACTCCATCATGATCATCGAGAAATCCCCAACCGGCACACCCTGGTCAAAGACTTTTCTTTCTTTACCGATAGACTTTGAGCCCGGTACAAAGTTTTTATATAATTCCGGGGCAAGTTTTATGCTTTCCAATATTGTACAAAAAGTCTCTGGTATGACTGCCCATGAATATCTCCGGCCAAGACTGTACGAACCGTTAGGCATAGTCAATACGACCTGGAGCACTAATCCGGAAGGAATCAATTTCGGTGCATCCCATTTACGATTAACTACTGAAGACATGGTTAAGTTTGGCCAGTTCTATCTTCAGAATGGAATGTGGAATGGAAAACAATTATTGAACCAGGATTATATTCATGAAGCTACTACCAAACAAATTTCTAATGGTAATAGTGATGGCAGTTGGTCTTACGGCTATGGATATCAGTTTTGGTTGAATCCACCGGGGGGGTTCAGAGCGGATGGTGCTTTTGGTCAATACAGTATGGTTTTTCCGGATCAGAATGCAGTAGTGGCTATCAATAGCGAGAGCCTGGGTAAAGTAGAAACCATGAGTCTTGTATGGAATGTATTATGGCCTGAGCTCAATAAAAAATTACCTATTCAATCAAATACTGTTGAACGCAATAAATTAAAAAAACGATTGGAACATGTACACTATGATCCACCTCAATATGTTTATGCATCAGATCGGGAAGATGCCATCGAGAATAAACCATTTCATTTTGAAGAAAATGAACTTGGAATAGAAACTATAACCTTTCAAGCCCATAAAAAATCTATTTCATTTATAATTAAAGAAAAAGACCTGGCTCCATATACAATTACTTGTGGAAGGAATGAATGGATCAGTAAAGGGAATATTAAACCATTGCCGCATTCTTTGTTTTCGAGAAGGCGTATCGACTTCGATTCGATCACTGCTGCAGCTGCAGGATGGGAGACTCAGAATACATTAAAGATTAGTATGAGATTTATTGAGACTTGTCACGGAGATAACCTGACCTGTGTTTTTGATGGAGATACAATTACTATTTCTCTATTGTTTAGCGTACCGTTGGCTCAGAAAAAGGCAGATGACAGAAAAGATTTGATTGGATACTTGTGATTGTGAGTCTTTATACTGCATTCAAATAATTTAATCTTTTAGAACGATTACAGTACAACCCATCCATAAGCAGGAATCCTTTCTTTAAAAAATGTACCTGTTAGTTTAAGACTTTGGTCATGCATGTTGATGATTAAATTGGTGCCGTTTAACATCAATGAAAAAGAATTATTCATCACAAATCCATTTTCAAAACAAGTTGCATTCATTAAAAAGGGATTAATAAAAAAAACAAGTTCTTTCAAGCTTTACGAATATTAATATATCTTGTCATCATGAAGAAAATATCATTTTTATTCTGCTTTTTAATCGGTTTTGTTCTATCTTTTGCACAAATAGGACAATTTGAGAAATCAGAAGATATCGGCAATCCTAGATTTAAAGGTTCATCCACATATGATGAATCAACACAAACGTATACCTTAACCGGTGGAGGATCTAATATTTGGTTTAACCATGATGAATTTCATTTTTTATACAAAAAGATAAAAGGGGATTTTTTATTATCTGCCAATTTTCAACTTATCGGCAATGAAAAAGGTGCTGGTCACCGGAAGACAGGTTGGATGATCCGCGACGCCATCACTGACAATGCAGTAAGTGTCAACAGTTGTCTGCATGGTGATGGATTGGTAGTGATTCAATGGCGACCCTTGCGTGGAGCATTTATGCGTGATCCTGAAGAAGAAATTTTTTGGACTAAACAATACATTGGAGAAAATATCATTCAACTCGAACGTGTAGGCAAAAAAATTACGATGCGTATTGCACATCCTGGTGAAGCATTTGAAGAAATGGGAACTGTAGACTTGCCTACTTTAAAAGATGAAGTATATGTTGGACCTTATGCGTTGGCCCATGATACTGTTGGAGTTCAGGAAGCACGTATCTGGAATGTACGTATTTCCACACCGATCGCACCGGATTGGAATCCTAATCATTATGTAAAAACTATGAAGTACGATACCGTAAAATATTCATCCAGGATAGAAGTGTTGGATGTTAGTTCTGGTAAAACAAAAATGATTCTTGAAACAATGGA
>JBDTUE010000158.1:0-9980 GCA_040007895.1 Saprospiraceae bacterium
CTAACTTCTATCCAGTAACGCTTCATATTCAGGATGCAGATTTATATATCTTGCAATCACGGAGCAATAAACCTTGAGTCTAAGTTTTTCATCTTTCACATATTTTAAGGCAAAACTTGAAAGGGAAGATGAAATGCCTTGTCCTCTTACTGAAACCGGAACGAAAACGTACAGGAGTGCGATTCCTTCTTTGAAAAAACTGTAGTTTAGAAAGGCAAACTCTCCATTAATTTCGGTTTCAAAACGGCTTAGTTTTTTATTGTTGATGATTGGAGTTTGTAAAGACATAGCTTATTGGCTGTAAAGTTACGCAAATGTGCAATTCCAGCTTCGGGTTTCCCATTTCGGGATTGTCAAATTTCTTTCTATATCCAAGGACCCAAATAGCAACATCAAATTAAGGCTATCTCTAAAAACCCGTTCTTGGTTTGAACGTTATTTTTTCTAAAAAACTAAATGATTCTTTTAAATTTATACTTCGTTGATTTTCAGTTACAGAGTTGCCCCGCTATGCTCCTTCAAATCGCCTCGTCTAAATTTAAAATAATTCATTTTCAAACTCAATCAGGGTATTTAGAGATAGCCTTAAGTTTCGTGTGGAATTGAAAAGGATTCTGATTACTTTAGTTCCTATTGTTTCATCTCTAAAGCACTCCACTTCGTAAAAAAAGTAAACCGGATTATGAAAGTTATAAATTCAACCAGGTTAAAACCAGACTTATGCTCTGTATTAAAAGTGATGCTCATTTTGTGCGTTTTTACTGGTTCAACCAGTAACGCATGCATTGGACAGTCAAAAAATAAATCAGTACCAAAAGGTGAAGCCTATATGTCATTTACCGGTAATGGAGCATGGTGTTGGTTTTCGGATCCAAGGGCTATTTATTTTAAAGGTCATCACAGAAGAACTTATGCTGGTTGGGTAGACAGTGTAGGTAATATCATTGTAGGGTTCTATGACCACGACTTAAAACGTATTGAAACAAAAGTAGTGCATAAAAACTTTGAAAAAGATGATCATGACAACCCCAGTCTGTTTATGGATAGGCAGGGAAAACTTATGGTCTTTTATTCAAAGCATGCGACTTCCGATCCTATGTACATGGTTAAAGCGAAGCATGCGGAGGACATTTCAGAATGGGAACCAGCAGCTGTATTAGATTTAAACGACCCGGTTGCATACCCGGGACTTTCTGACACGTATACTTATACAAACATTTGTCAATTAGCAAACGAAAATGACAAACTTTATCTTTTTTGGCGGGGAGCGGATTTCAAACCTAATTTTTCAGTCTCGCATGATAATGGGAAAGTCTGGAGTCCCGGGAAAATATTAATTCTTCCAGACAGAATTTATAAAAACAGGCGTCCCTATTTAAAAGTCGCTTCAAACAATAAAGATGTAATTCATTTTGCGTTTACGGATGGACATCCCAATAATGAACCCACAAACTCTATCTATTATGCAAAATATCGTGGCAATGCATTGTACAAGGCCAATGGAGAAAAGATAGCCGGTTGGTCAGACTTGCCAATACAACCTGATTTTGCTGATATCGTTTATGACGCAACAAAAACGCACGAAAAGGCATGGATATGGGATGTTGCAGAAAACAAAGAAGGAAACCCGGTAATCGTATATTCCAGGTTTCCTAATGACAGCAGTCACATATATTACTATAGCGTTTGGAATAATAATCAATGGAATAATCATAAGCTGATCAATTCAGGTCCCTGGTTCCCGCAAACACCGGAAGGAGAAAAAGAACGTGAGCCTAATTATTCAGGTGGAATTGTTTTAGATCATGAAGATCCCGCCATTCTATATTTATCAAGATTAAAAAATAAAAAGTTTGAAATAGAAAAATGGAAAACTCCCAATATGGGCATAAATTGGAATGTCGAAGAGATAACCCGCAATTCTGAAAACAATAACGTGCGACCATTTGTGATCCGGAATTATTCCGCAAAGGATTCTTTAAAGGTCTTATGGTTGAATGCTGAAAAATACATTCATTACACAGATTATCAAACTTCGATTAAAATGAATATACGATAATAGTTTAAGTTAAAGTTGTTGAGATGTTCCTGTATGGCCTCTTGATAGCTCTTGATAGGCAGGTTCATTTTTTCACCCGCTCATAATAAAGCATTATTGCACCACAATCAAATGTTTTTGTTTTTAAAAGTTTAAGATTAACTCTTTCAGTTACCTGCATTACGTAATAGCTCAGTATAATTTAGGTGTATTTCATCGTCTGCAATCATTGCCGTGTGGTCGCAAAACCCATCAAGGGTCATATTGATGGCTGCAATTATTTTTGGCACTTTATTTTGATTAAATCAATTATCAATTTTCATGCCAGCCGGTTGAAGTTTGCATAGCCCGTAACGGACGAACATCAATCATCCTTTTTTCACCGGCGTCAGACTATGTAACGACACAAGAAAATGTTGTCAGCCGAAACGATCTATAGTCAGTTGCTTAACTTATATCCCAGGTAACTACCAAGGAATTTAGCACTGTTGGCAAGTATAAAAATTAAAATAAAACTTGACCATTGAACAGTCCCATCAATGGTGATGATAATAAAGTCTAACAATACATATATAGTACATAAGGTAAAATTTCATTTTCATTACTTTTGCGCAGTTTAAAAAGTATTATAATCATGAAAACTATTTATGCACTATTAGTTGGTGTTGACAATTACCCGCCACCTACTCCTAAACTCGGTGGAGCAAAAAATGATGTCAATAAAATCAAAACCTATCTCGAAAAAAACTTTAATGACAGACCACTTCATATAAAAACATTATTGGATTCGGAAGCTACCTATGATAATTTCATTGATAGTTTCAGAACTCATCTTGGTCAGGCAGGAGCTGATGATGTCGTATGGTTCCATTATTCCGGTCATGGCTCCAGGCAATTTTCCGCTCCTGAATTCGTCGAATTGAATTCTGGTGGAAGAGATGAAACCATGGTCTTATATGATAGCAGACCTTCGGGCCAGGACCTCGCTGATAAAGAAATGGCAGTATTGCTCAGCGAACTCAGTGAAAAAGATCCTCATATCATAGTCACATTGGATTGTTGTCATAGCGGTTCCGGAACACGAGGCGCTGACGATTATATTAAAAGGTTATCGGTAGATCGTAGTGATAAAAGGACTTTGGATTCTTATCTACGGGGGTTTTATAAAAGCAGGAGCGTGACTGACATTCCCCGTTCTAAATATTTATTTTTTGCGGCCTGTAACAGATTTCAAAGTGCCAAAGAATCATTCTCCGGTGGAGGTCTCTTCACGGAAAATTTAATTCAAACTCTTGAAAAAAGTAAAAAGGATATTTCATACGCTGATCTTTTAATAAAACTCCGTCAGGGTGTAGTCAAAATGAAATGGGATCAGGATCCTCAACTTGAAGTTGTAGGTGATATCAATAGTTATGTTCAGTTTTTAGATGGAGCTCAATCAAATGAAGCCCCAAAGTATGCTCTATCTTTTACAGATGAAGGCTGGGTCCTGGAAGCTGGACAAATCATGGGTATTAATGAAGAAGTAAAACTTTCCATTTTATCAGATCAAACAAACAAGGTCTTAGGAAATGGCCAGGTCACTAAATCCTCTGCTCAAAAATCAATCATCTCCACCGCCATAACTTTAAAACCAGATGAAAAATATTGGGCGATACCCTTGAATCTTCCTGGTATTCCTTTCGAAACAGGATTGAATACCGGAGAAGCCAATGTTCAAAAATTTAAAATGATTTCAGAGCGATTGTTGAATGTACGTTTTCATTCCCCATCTGAACAAAACGATCAGTATGTGATAGATGAGCATGGTGATTTTTTTGAATTGACCAATAAGGAAAAGACTGAAGTTATCTTAAAATCAAATATCAAGATTGAACAGGCTACCGTTGAACTGGTAAATAAATTGGATCAAATAGGACTCTGGACCCGATTTTTCGGACTGCAGAATAATAAATCAGGTCTTAACCCATCATGTTGTTCGATGTCAATAGATATTATGAACACTTCTGATCAATTTGAAAATTTTCAACCTGGTGAGATAAAATTAAAAAATGACGGATCAAGGATACCATACCGCTTATTCATTCAAAATCAGTTTACTCAGCCGCTGCATTTTGCTCTAATCTATCTTTCAGATCATTTTGGTGCAGTGCCATTAAAAAATGAACCTTTAGAAAAATCTGAAACACCTACTTTGTTTTGGGGTGGTACTGAAAATGACGTCTTCATGATACCGGAAGGCAATACTTCTTCATCCGATGCTTTTCTTATTATCATTAGTACGGAGCGGACAGACGATTTTCAATTTTCGCTGGAAGAAATAGAATTTGGAGAGATAAAAGTAGATATGAGAGCTATCCCCGGCATGAATAAAAACACGAAATTCAAAGGAGAATGGTTTACCAGGCGATTTGTTATTAACTTGGATCGATAATTGTTAGTGTTTAAATTCTGCTTGAACAAGGATTTTGGGAATACCTGAACGCAAATCCAAATGCCAAAAGATTGAATTTTAAACCAGTCATATTTCTTGCTTTCGCCAATGATAAAGTAGACCAGGCCCTATACCTACGCAATTTATCAGCAGAAATGCATGGCATCAGGAAAGCATTAGAAGAAGCGGTCAACAGCGGACTATGTGAAGTGATTGAACGGTCCTCAGCGTCTGTAAGCGATATCCTCGATGTATTTCAAAATCCTAATTACGGACCAAGGATCTCGATATTTCATTACGGTGGTCATGCCGATGGATTTTCATTATTATTGGAATCAGCAGATGGAACTAAAACGCTGACTCATAAAGATGGATTGGTTCCCTTCCTGGCAAGGCAACCGAATCTCAAACTTATTTATTTAAACGGTTGCTCTTCTGAAGGACAAACTAATGATTTGCTAAAAGCGGGGATACCTGCTGTAGTAGGAACGACTTCATCCATCAATGATGAAATAGCAACTTCATTAGCGATCAGGTTTTATAGTAGTTTAGGTGCAGGCTCAGGTATTGAAAAAGCCTGGACTGATGCAACCGATGAAGTAAAAATCAATAAAGGAACAGGTAATACCAGGGCTTTATTCTGGGAAGGAAAAAAAGAAGTTAATGACCGGTTTCCATGGGTCATGCAATTCAAACCGGGTGCTGAAATCATCCAGGGATGGAATTTGCCAGACATTTCAGGCAATCCTTTATATGGGCTTCCACCTATTCCTCAAACCTACAATCTCCCTGAGGCTCCTTTTTTGTATCTCAATAGATATGAGCGGCGACATGCCGAAGTCTTTTTTGGACGGTCCTTTTATGTTAGATCTTTATTTTCTTCAGTCAATGATGCACAAGCTCCACCGATCATTTTATTATACGGTCAGTCAGGTGTTGGTAAATCGAGTTTGCTGGAAGCAGGACTTCAACCCCGGCTCGAGGCAGGATTTGAAATAATATATCTCAGGCGCATCGGGTCCGTTGGTCTAAGTGGGACGTTATTCAATGCCTTGCTTGAGAAATGTGGTTTTACTCCGGATGTAAGCATTATAGGTAATACCGCATTGCAGGATTCTAAAAAAGTCATAGATGATCTCAGGAACATTGCAGGCAATGTCAAGGATTCCTATAAAGCTGACATCCAGGAATTGATTGATAAAATAGCCGGGTCTGAAGTTGCTCCTGCAGAAAAGGTGGAACCAGGTAATAAGGCGCCGTTATCTATTGCTGAAGCATGGAAACTTTTGGAAGAAAAATTAAAAAAGCCATTAGTCGTCATTCTCGATCAGATCGAAGAAGCATATACCCGTCCTAATGAACGATTGGGTAATGAGATGAATACGTTGTTTATAGATTTAAAAAACTTATTTGGTAACCCTGTTGATAAACCTAAGGGAAAAATCATCCTGAGTTTTCGCAAAGAATATCATCCAGAGATCGATGAATATTGTAAGAATTATGAATTGCCAAGAAGCAAGGTATTTATAGAGCATATAACTAAAAATGATGTGCTGGATGTATTCAAAGGATTTTCAGAATCATCGAGGTTGAAGTCGAGATATCACTTAAAGGTGGAAGAAGGTTTACCGGAAATCATAGCCGCTGATATTGCAGCTGATGAGGATTCTCCTATAGCTCCGATGTTGCAAATCCTGCTTACCAAGATGTGGATCAAAGCGGTTTCCACCAGTTCGGATGCTCCTGATTTTACACATGACCTTTATCGTGTCATGAAGGAAGAAGGGCTCGCGATGGATGAGTTTTTACAAAATCAGCTTCAAACCATTAAAGGAAATATACCGGTTCATCACAACAATGGATTTGTATTAGACCTATTGCATTATTACTGTACTCCAAATAGTACAGCAGCAGCTCGTACCAATGATCAGCTGTTCAGGAATTATCCATTTGCAAAATCGGATTCCGAAAAAGTATTACAATTAAGTAAAGAGCAATTTTTAATTACGGACCTGGGTGGTACAGAACAGAATGCAATGTTGGCCCATGATACCCTGGCTAAATCGGTAGCCAAATTATATCAACGGTCAACTAAACCTTTGCAACAGGCACGACGGGTGCTTTCTTCCCGGATGGAAGCCGTGCAAGGAGGTTCAGAAAAATCTACACTTGATTTTTGGGATCTCCATTTAATAGACAGTGTAAAAAATTTCATGCCCTTATTGACAGAAGCTGAAATCAACCTGATCGATGTAAGTCGCAAAGAAGTAGTCAAAAAAGAAAAAGACAAAAAAATATTGTCTTATGTGAAGAGGGCATTGGTAGCCATTACCTTGGCAGGGGCTGTTACGATCGGTATATTCTATAAAAAATCAGAAAAAAATGCAAGAGAATCTTCCGTCAATCATTTAGCAGCAGCTTCTGCTACACTGATCACCCGCGATCCAACGCAGTCCCTGGTGGATGCCGCTATGGGAATGGATATAGAAAAAGAGAACCCCAATATAGAAATTAGAAAATCGCTTACAAGATCGTTTTATAGTGCCTTAGATAATCATACCCCCTGGTATCATACCCTGGTTAAAGGTGATTTAAATTATACTGATTTATTATCCAATGATGTGAGCAAGAGAATCATTCCATATTCGGAATCCAGTGTTTTAAAAATATATGATTATGATGGTATTGAAAAAGGAAGCATCTCAATAGATCAACCGGTTTCCAAGAGCAATGAAACAGATAGTATCACCAATCCTTTTTATAATTATTTTACTATTGTACAGTGGAGCTATGATGGTAAATCCATCGTCACCGTGAGTAGCGCCGGACATATAACTATTTTTACTGCAGACGGAATCAAAAAAACAATAAATGATACCCTGGATTATATTAGTATTGATGTATCCAAAACAACGGATGAATTCATTGCACTTACCGGTATCAGTCAACAAGTTCATGTCATGGATATGGATGGAAGGCTTAAAAAAAGTATAGAGGTCGATCCGAATGTCATTGAAATAAAGTATACATCAGATGGAAAAAACATCCTGATGATGAACGATAATTATTTGGGTGAAAACAATAACGCCGCAATTGAAAATTTCAGCCCTGGTCATAGTAACCTCTTCAAAATAGGAATCCTGAATATTCAAACTGAAAAGAAAACATTCCTGGACAGCAAAGCCGGTGAGATAGAACGGATAACGACATCCCCTAAAGGAAATTATATTGCTGCTGAACACAGCAATAACAGTATATCTATTTGGGATTATAAAGGAAAGCTCATTCAAAACATTAAACTTCCATATATTTCAAAGGACCAATTACTAAGAGAAATAGTATGGCTGGAATTTCATCCTTTTGATAAGTATGTAGCCGTCAGTTACAGGGACTATAAAGCTTATATATTTCGCACAGATCGTATTGCTCCGCCGGTCGTATTAACCCATGATCAATTAGTCACCTTTATAAATTTTTCAACCAATGGAGAACAAATATTAACCGGATCTGCAGACAATACAGCAGCAGTATGGGATCTATCAGGTAAACGATTATTTACTTTATTAGGGCACCAGAATGATGTGACCGGTGGTAAAATCCTCGATGATAATAGAGTCCTTACCACTTCATTGGATCGTACTCTTCGTTCCTGGCAATTGGAAAACTATAGTGAGATCGCATTGAAAGGACATGAAGGTAAAGTCAACTATCTGGATATAGATCCCAATGAAAAATATTTAGTTTCCGCTGGCATTGATGATCATACAATGAGATTATGGGACCTGAATAGCAAACGGGAAGTTCATAAAATTTCGCTTGGGGATCAGGGAGTCCGATATGTACAGTTTATCAGTGAAACGGAAGTCCTTGGCATTACAGATATCAATGATGCTTTTGTATATACTTTATTTAATGACAAGCCGGTATTGCTCAAAGGACATACGGCGCCGATAGCATGGGCTGAATCATTGTACAATCATATCATTACTGCATCCGAAGATGGAAGTATTGGTTTTTGGAATAAAAATGGGAAACCGGAAAAAATGATTAACCTGAATGCCGGACCACTAACAAGCCTGAGGATTAACGAGGCTGATAGCCTGGTAGCGGTTGGTAGCGATTCAGGCAAAATATTTTTATACAATCATCTCGGCGAATTTAAAGGGAGACTTTCCGGGCATAATGGTTCAATAAACTATCTCGATATTTCAAAAGATGGAGTGCATATGGTTTCAGCATCCAATGACAAGACCGGTATTATTTGGAACCTCAAAACCAAAAAATCTGAAGGTAATCTTGACCGCATAGTCTGCGCTCCATATAATGTCGACTGTAATGTGATCTCTGCTAATTTTTCCTATAATGGGCAACAGGTCGTAACTACCTCTTCCGACAGGACAGTCAGAGTGTGGGCGCTCAATGGTGATTTGAAAAGTCAAATGGTAGGACATGTAGATGTATTATCAGATGCTTACTTCAGTCCTGATGATCGAATGGTATATTCTTTTTCAGCTGATCGGACGCTCAGGCTATGGGACATCAGTGGTAAAGAAATAGTTACCTATCGGGGACATACCGCTAAAATCAATATGGCAGCAATGGATCGCTCGATGAACCATATCTACACGGCATCGGATGATGGTACGATCAGGATCTGGCTTTCACCGATTGGTGTTAATCAATGGATAAAACAAAATAAACAATTTCAATCTATAGCACATTCGGAAATTCATTAGATATTAGTTTTAAAAACCGGATGAGCAGTTTATTCAATATAAAAAAACAGTACACCAAAATTAGCATACAATTAGTTCAAAACATTCTGACAATTTTCCATTACAAATAAATATTCAATCAAATGCAAAACTCGACCAACTTATGGAATGGCCTGGACTTAAATAATTTCCGCCAGATCATGGATCCTCCTTCAGACGAAGCCGTAAAATCATTATACGAATCAATCCAGTTCAAAACTGATCGAAATGAATTAAAAGCCATGGCTCAAAATGATTCATTCGTGCCAGCAGATCTTCCGGAAGATCTCCGGTGTTTTGTAGAGAATGAATTATTTAAAAAATTTACCCCTGAGGATATTAGGAAGTTTGAAATGACCCGGGATATTTGGAAAGAAAACGGGGTACAATTTATATTCGTTTTATTCTTTCGCGCCTTGCCCTATACGTATATGGCTGAGAAACCGGCCAATGTACTTCGACTGACTAAACTATTGGAAGATCAACCCATGCGTCGTGTATTTGAAACGGCACAGTTTATCTTCGATATTATGGACCAAAATTGGTGGGATCCGACTCACCGTGGTATACTCACTGCACTCAAAGTCCGCATTATGCATTCTGCCATGCGATACAATTTATTGAACAAGCCGGAAGGTGAACCGTGGAATAAAGAAGCGTGGGGAATGCCCATCAGCCAGGAAGATCTCGTTGCTACTAATCAATGTTTTTCATTGGAATTTTTTAAAGGTCTGGAGATGCTCGGGCAACCTTT
>JBDTUE010000159.1:0-9979 GCA_040007895.1 Saprospiraceae bacterium
AAAAAGCCTATGACTTTTCACAGGCTTTCACGAAAAAAACGAATTTTACAATTAAAACCAAAACTTACACGATTCAAATATAGTACATATGTTTACTATTTAATATATGTAATGTTCTTTTTTTTAGCACTTATTAAATATTTTTAATAGTATATTTATAAACATTTGATTATAAATGTATAATAAATATATAAATAAATACTTTATTATTTTTTAATTATTAATATATTATACATTATTATTTATTGTAATATGTATATATTTGTATATCGCTTTTGAGCGAGAAACTTAATTTTTAGTTTAATAAATGGGGAGCCGGTTTAGTACCGGCTTTTTTTTTGAACATATACAAACGCTAACGGGTTGCTCGCAAAGACGACCATCTCAAGCCTTTCTGAAAGAAAATTGAAATTATTAACCTTGATAATACACAAATATGAAGGCTATTTGAATCAGAGGATTCAGGATTTATTGAGATTTCCTATGTAAAAGATGATTAATTAGAAAAGATCAATCTAATCCCGATACAGTCTCGTTTCAAACAATTTTGGTGCAGATCTTCCATTAAGCA
The DNA here is from genome assembly GCA_040007895.1 of Saprospiraceae bacterium. Classification (GTDB taxonomy): domain Bacteria; phylum Bacteroidota; class Bacteroidia; order Chitinophagales; family Saprospiraceae; genus JADJLQ01. Next base: position 572 of record JBDTUE010000159.1, read on the forward strand.
TTTCTCACATAGTTAATCTCCTTTTTATTCTTTTATAGCAATCTTCATGAAGGATTTCAAGACAATCCCCTTCTTCATTAGAAAAAATATGTTTTGCCGTACAGTAATTTTATCGATTAAGCATATAAAACATCGGAGTTGGCATAAAAAATCCGATAAAAATTCATATAATACATTTTTAAATATATTTTTGTTCAATTTACGATGCCAGCTCAACGGTCCATATATCTTCTATTAGGAAGTAATCTCAACCGGCCGGTTAAACAATTGGAAAAAGCGCGTCAATATATAGAACTATTCTTTGGAAAAATTGAGGCAGTATCATCTATATACCAGACGGCACCATGGGGCTTGTCCAACCAACCTGCTTTCTATAATCAGGTCATCAGGCTTTATTCTTCTATTAAAGGAATTAAAATCCTCCAAATAATCCAGGAGATTGAGAGGACAATGGGAAGACTGCCATCTGTCAAATGGGGCCCTCGTATTATAGACATTGATATTTTATACATCGGATATCAAAATATAAAAACAAAAAGACTCGTGGTGCCCCATCCGAGAATTCATCTACGCAGGTTTGTCCTTGCTCCACTCGACGAGTTAATTCCTTCATTCAGGCACCCCAAAGCAGGTAAAACTATTCATCAGCTATTTACCACTTGTCCAGATCCCTTGATCGTTAAAAAGATACCTGAATGAATACGAGTATTCCATATCAATATATTTGTATCGAAGGCAATATCGGGGCAGGTAAAACTACTTTTTGTGAAATGATTGCCGAAGATGTCGCCTGCAAACTGGTGCTCGAAGAATTTGCTGACAATCCATTCTTACCCTATTTCTATAAGGAACCGAAACGATTTGCACTTCCGATGGAATTGTTCCTCATGGCGGAACGATACAAACAGCTTCAAAACCACGTACTGCATCGTGACTTATTTAATGATTATATCATATCGGACTACACCTTTATTAAAACATTGCTCTTTGCAAAAAATAATTTACCGGAAGAAGAATATCGGTTATTTCACCAGATGTATGAAGTATTAAGTGACCAGATCCCGGCACCCGATTTACTGGTTTATCTTCACCGGACCGTTCCTAATTTGAGAAAACAAATAAATCTGAGAGGAAGGCCCTACGAAAAAACAATACCGGATACATACCTGCAAGGATTACAACATATGTATTTTGAATATTTCAGGCATGAACTCCGGTTTCCGATATTATTAATCGATATTGATAATATTAATTTTGTGGAGCAGCGTTTCTATTTTGAAGAAATAAAAGGTTTGATGAAGGAAAAGCTGGGTCCTGGCCTGCATCGGATTACTATTAATAAAACTCAATAAGATGCTACCCCGTTCGATCTTGAGTCTGATTTCAATCAATAATAAAATTACTTTATGAAACATTTATATACAGGTATCCTTTTATCACTATGTTTTACTGCATGTAATCAGCGGGGTGAGGTAAAATCCTCCGCTCAAATAAAATCTTCCGGGATAGTGATGGACTCTGCTCAACGGCATAGCGTAGAACATGCTCTGGATGGATTTGAAGTAGCAGAAGGATTAGAAGTAAAATTATTTGCATCAGAGCCTATGTTTCAAAATCCGACCAACATTGATATAGATGATCGGGGGAGAGTCTATGTGTGCGAAGCTTATAATTACAGACCGCAAATTTCGAATGTCCCTACCAAGTTTGAAGGTGACCGGATTATGATTCTTGAAGACAAAAATGGAGATGGTGTTGCAGACGAATCAAAAGTATTTTATCAGGGTCCTGAGATCAATGCTCCATTGGGTATCTGTGTCCTGGGCAATGAGGTTATTGTTTCTCAAAGTCCATATATCTGGAAATTTACCGATACCGACGGAGATGATAAAGCAGATAAAAAAGAAATACTATTCCAGGGTATAAATGGAATCCAGGATGATCATGGAGTTCACGCGCTCAGCCTCGGACCAGACGGAAGATTTTATTTTTCAATGGGAAATGCCTCAAAAACGATCTATGACAAAACGAATAAAATATTAAAAACAATCCAGGGGACCCCTATTGATCCGGAACATTTTATGCAGGGTTTAATATTAAGGGGTAACCTCAATGGAACCGGCTTTGAAATCATAGGTCAAAATTTTAGAAATAATTATGAATGTGCCGTCGATGCTTATGGTAACGTATGGCAATCCGATAATGATGATGATGGTAACAGAGGTACCCGAATTAATTATATCCTGGAATATGGCAAATATGGGTATCGCGATGAATTAACAAACGCTTCATGGCAAACCTTCAGAACGAATTGGGAAGATTCGATCCCTCTGAGGCATTGGCACTTAAATGATCCGGGGGTGATTCCAAATATGCTTCAGACCGGATCAGGATCGCCTTGTGGAATGACAGTATATGAAAGTGATCTGATACCGGGTTTAACAGGTGATCTACTGCATGCGGAGGCTCTTCATAATGTACTAAGAGCATATCATCCCATGACATCGGGTGCCGGTAAAAAAGCTGAAATTAAAAATCTACTCGTACAAAAAGATGATAGTTGGTTTAGGCCTGTGGATGTAAATATCGCTCCCGACGGTTCTATTTTCATTGCTGATTGGTATGACCCCGGAGTTGGTGGACACTATGCAGGAGATCAGTCCAAAGGAAGAATTTATCGCTTAGCTCCAAAAGGAAAAACCTATCAAATACCTGAAGTGGATTATAGTGATCCGGAAAAGATAACCAAAGCACTGACCAGTCCCAATCTGTCTACCCGAAGCCTTGCTCAATTAAAATTAAGATCATTGGGCATTTCCGGTCAATCTGCATTAGCTGGTTTAGCGCAAAGTTCAAATCCTATTTATAAAACAAGGGCCCTTTGGATACTTGCTTCTATGAATGTCAGTTATATTGATTCTGCATTGAATGATAAAAATGAACAGATCAAACTTGCCGGATTACGAATGGCACGACAGGCTGGACAAAAGAATATTATTCATGCATTAAATACCCTGCTGGATCAGCCAACTAATTCAACGGAGATCTGGCGGGAATGTGCAATCGCTACCGCCAACCTGGATCCAAAAAGCAGAATCAGTTTTTGGCATAAGCTGGCCGAAAAATATATATCGGTTGATCGATGGTTTCTGGAAGCTTTGGGAATCAGTGGAGACGGATATTGGGATGAAATCATTCCGGCATGGATAAGTAAAGTCAAAAATCCATTGTCAAATGATGTGAATAAAGACATTTTGTGGAGGTCAAGATCAAAAGCAGGACTGCCTTATGACATTAATATCGTAAAGGATATTACTCAACCTATCAGTGAAAGACTACGGTTTTTACGAAGTATTGATTTTATAAAATCGAATGAAAAGAATCACTACCTCGTCGAAGTGCTTGAGCAAACCAACGATAGCATCATTGGAGAATTAATCATCCGGAGTTTCGATCCTTCTATCATTGAGCATGACCCAAAATCAAAAATTGCGTTGCAAAACTGGCTCAATAAATCAAACGGAACTACCTATATGGATCTGGTTGAAAAGTTTAATCCTAAATCTGAGAGCCCCCGGTTACTTTCCCTCTTAAAAAATAGTACAGATCATCAAATAAAAATAAGGTCAACAAAAGAATTGATTAAACTGGAAGGATTAAAATTTATTAAATCCCAAATTGACCAAAATGCTGACTCGCTCAAGGTAAGTATCATTAAAGGACTAGGACCAGTTGGTTCAGATGAATCATTAAATTATTTACACTCATTAGCATTGTCTAAAAACAATAAATTGGTCATTGAGGAATCCTACAGACAATTAGGTAAAAGCTGGGGCGGCGAAGAGTATGTCATCAAACTTGCTACTCAAAATGAAATTCCGAAAGAATACCTGGCAATAGCCCTCGAAGGTCCTTTAAAAGCATGGAGAAGACCTATTCAGGCAAAAGCACGTGAATTCCTTAACGCTCCGGAAGAAATCGAAAAAGGTTATTCCATAGCCGACCTCAGTGCTAAATCAGGTAATTCCGAAAATGGTAAAATGTTATTTACTAAGAATTGTTCTACCTGTCATATGATTGGCAAGGAAGGAATATCTTTTGGCCCAGCTCTAAGTGAGATTGGTTCTAAGTATGCTAAACCTGAAATTTATCAATCTATTTTAGAACCAAGTAAATCCATAAACTTTGGATATGAAGGAGAACAGATCATCACAAAAAATGGCGGGATTTATGTTGGTATCAAAGTCAATGAGGACAATAACCTCCTTACACTTAAAGTAGTTGGAGGGTCTCAGGAATCTATTGACAAAAAGAATATTAAAGAACGAATCAAACTAAAACAATCTCTCATGACACCAAATCTATATCAAAACATGAGTGAACAAGACCTGATCGATCTGGTAGAATATCTGAGCAGTACTAAAAAATCGATATAACTTTAAATAGTCATCTCAGGAATAAAGATGCCATTGAATTTATTTATATTTAACGAATAAACTTTAGACTTATGAAAAACGATTCTCGTCGCAAAGCGTTGAAGCAACTAGGAACAGGAGCTTCGCTGCTAGCCATTAATCCTTTTAGCATTCATTCCTCTTCCGGTAAAGAAGATCAATCCGCTGAGATGAAATCAAAACTTAAAAACAATATTAATCACTCTGTCTGCAGATGGTGTTATTCTAAAATTCCTCTCGAGGATCTATGTCTTGCCGCTAAAAAAATTGGTTTAAAATCCATTGAATTGGTCGGTCCTGGCGATTGGGCTACTCTTAAAAAACATGGCCTGCATGTAGCTATGCCCAATGGAGGTGAAATAGGACTTACTAAAGGATTTAATCATGTAGAATACCATGCAGAGCTCTTTCAAAAGTATAGTGAAATAATACCCAAAGTAGCGGATGCTGGATTTGACAAGATTATCTGTTTTTCCGGAAACAGGGAAGGCATCTCTGAAGAGGAAGGTATGGCCAATGCTGCAAAAGGATTAAAACCTCTGCTTTCCATAGCTGAAAAATATAAAGTCACCCTTACTATGGAATTGCTCAATAGCAAAGTCAACCATAAAGATTATCAATGCGATCATACCTCCTGGGGAGTCGGGTTATGTAAAATGCTTGGTTCAGATCGATTCAAACTATTGTACGATATCTATCATATGCAGATCATGGAAGGTGACGTTATAGCAACGATTAAAGCCAATCACGATTATATCAATCACTATCATACCGGTGGTGTCCCCGGAAGAAATGAAATTGACATCAGCCAGGAACTTTATTATCCGGCAATCATGAAAGCCATTCTGGCTACCGGGTACAAAGGTTATGTTGCCCAGGAATTTATTCCAGCTAAAAAAGATGCATTGGCGAGCCTTGAAGCAGGGGTAAGAATATGTGATGTTTAGTTCTGTATTTCGCCCAGTAATATAGGTTATTATTTCCTCGTCAAAAGACTGATGACTTCGTAATATTGCCCCAGATTAGAGGAGTTAGCTATTCCCCACTCTGGAATTCTTCCGGATAATAACAGGCAATAATCTGAAAATATGTCGGCCCTTTGTTCATAATTAAGGATATGCAAAGAGTTAGGGTCACGTAAAATGCCGGTGATTCTCTCCAAACCTCCATAATCGTAGGTTGGAGGAAAGATATGGGCCATCATATTTCTAAAAGCGTAGGGTGATCCACATTGTTCAAATTGCAACACATGAGCCAATTCATGAATCAAGACAGGCAAGTCTAGTGTACCCTTGCAATTGATATAATAAAAAGAAACAAAAACATATTTCCCTCCACGTGTCCCTATCCGGCTGTTTTCATCTATCCTGGCTTTACTAAAATCAAAACTGTCCCGGAATATATGTAGAGCCATTTGTAATTCGTGATTCTGCAGCGACCTTGCATTTCGCTTAAATACAGATTGAAAAAATGAAAAAAATTCGGGTAAACCCAAAATATCAAGCACCAGCAAAGGAACTTCTCCAACGTAATGCACAATAAGCAATCCGGTTTTTCCGCATTTTATTAAACTCAGTAAATATTGATCTTTTAAAGGGAACAACACATGTCGTCCTAATCTATATGCTCTTTGATACAGAGTATGAAAAGTCTTTTTAAACGCATTCATTTTTACCTGTAACCAATAGCTTTCAAGGGAGATATTTTACTCACTAAACCCGAAGGAATCCAAAGGATAAGGACTGTCGTCAGAATAGTACCGATATTTATCAGCAATATTGGAATCAGATTCAGATGGACTGGTGCTACACTTAGATAATAATCAGCTTCATTTAGTTTGATGACCTTCCCATATTTTTGAATCAGGCAAAGGATGATTCCAAGTACATTTCCTATAATCAAACCCCTCACCAGAATCTGAAATCCATGAAATAGAAATATTTTTTTAAGCGGGCCATTTTTCATACCAAGCGCTTTAAGGGTCCCTATCATACGAGTTCGTTCCAAGATCAGGATTAACAAAACTGTTATTAAATTAATTACCGCTACGATCAACATCAGGATCTGAATTACATACTGATTAGTGCTTTGCAAATTCAGCCAATCAAAAATACTTGGGAATTTTTGACGAATAGTCTCAACAAATTGTTCACTACCAAGGTGATTTTCATAGATATTGTCAGCGATCTGATCCACATCATTAATATTACGGGCAAATATTTCATACCCGCCGATTTGTTCGGGAGTCCAGCCGGCTAATTCACGAATGATATTAAGATCTGCCAGTGCAAGTTTCTGATCATATTCTTCAAGGCCTGTACTGTATATTCCACTAACCGTAAAATTTCTGGTAATCACCTGTTGATCTATTACAAAGTTTAAACGGCATTTGTCATTAATATCAAGCCTTAGTCTGGAAGCCAGGTTGTTGGATAAAATAATCTTTCTTTGAATGCTGTCACTAAAATGATCAATGCTACCTCTGAGTAAAAACTTTTTAAAAAAAGTCCAATCGAAATCATTCCCCACACCTTTTAGAATTAAACCATCCATTTCATTGTCAGAAGTGACTACGGCCGGCATAAATGCAAAAACCTGGTGATGTCGTATCCCAGGAATAGTGTCCAGCGTTTTAGAAAAAGTACTATCAAATTCCAAAGGGTAACTCAGATTGAGTTGATTACTATGAATACTGTTTACCTGGATATGGCCCCAAAATCCGAATATCTTATCTTTAATTTCATTATTAAATCCGGTGATCACTGCTACAGCAATAATCATTACTGCTACGGAAAGGGCCGTGCTGATATATGCTAACCGGAGTATAAATCGAACAAAACTTCCTTTTTCATAGTTCATCAACCGTTGAGCGATATACCAACTATTCATCTTACACAAATGTCCTACTTTTGCGCCACTCAATATTTAATAAATTATGGATTTTCTCGAGACAATGCGATGGAGGGGTATGGTACAGGATTTAACTCCGGGACTTGAAAAAGCAATTAAAGAAGGAATGATTACAGGATATATTGGATTCGATCCTACTGCTCCATCCCTGACGATAGGTAATTATGTTCAGGTTATGATCTTAAAACAATTTCAACTTCATGGACATAAGCCGATCGTGTTGATGGGGGGCGCTACCGGACGGATTGGGGACCCATCCGGCAAAGACAAGGAAAGAGAATTAAAGAGCGAAGAGGAGTTGGATCAAAACCTGCATTTTCAACAAGAACAGTTTAAAAAATTCCTGGAATTTGATTCGATACCCAATGCAGCCATTTTTGAAAATAACTTTAATTTTTATAAAGACCTTAATGTGCTGGATTTTCTACGGAAAGTAGGAAAACATCTAACCGTTAATTATATGCTGGCTAAGGATTCTGTTCAAAACAGGATGGAATCAGGTATTTCTTTTACTGAATTCAGCTATCAGTTGCTGCAGGCATACGACTATTATTGTTTGTATCAAAAATATGGATGTACGCTTCAGATCGGAGGATCAGACCAATGGGGAAATATCACTGCGGGTACTGAATATATCCGGCGAAATACTACCAATGTGGAAGTACATGCTCTGACAACCCCTCTATTGACGAAATCGGATGGCAAAAAATTTGGAAAATCTGAAGCGGGAAATATCTGGCTCGATCCTAAACTCACGAGTCCTTATAAATTTTATCAATTTTGGATTAATTCTGATGACCAGGATATACCTAATTTTTTAAGGATATTTTCATTGAAAGACAAGCATGAGATTGAAGCTTTGGAAACAAAATTGAGTACCGATCCCCAATCTGTCAAAAAGAGTTTAGCCGAAGAACTAACCCAACGAATTCATTCTTTCTCAGAGTATGAAGCTGCTATGAAGGTCAGTGAACTTTTATTTAATTCAAAAGTCAATATTGATTTTCTTACTAGTCTATCCACTGAACAATACCAGGTCATATCCGGTGAGTTACCTACGTTTGAAATACATAATCTTCCGGTAGGGAATATTTCTATTATTGATTTATTAGCAGGTCAAACCAATATTTGTTCTTCCAATTCTGAAGCTCGAAAAGCCATTCAAAACAATGCAATTTCAATCAATAAAATAAAAATAACGGAGATCGATTATACAATCCAGGCTGCCCATTTTATTCACAATCAATGGATGCTAGTCGAAAACGGAAAGAAAAATAAATTTTTAATACGTTGGATTTAGGGCTTTGAAAAGACAAGACTCCCCACCCTGACCATGGTAGACCCTTCCTCAATAGCTATTTTATAGTCTCCGGACATACCCATTGAAATAATTGAAAATTCTTCGGATGGAAAAAATTTTTCACGCAATTCAATGAAATACTTTTTAAGTTGTCTGAATTCATTTTGTACTATAGTGCGATCATCGGTCATCGTAGCCATACCCATCACTCCAAGTACCGGTACTGAGGTATACTCATGCCAGGTTTTAGTTTCTAATAGTTTAATTAACTCTTCCCAATGGAAACCACTTTTAGATTCTTCACTGGCAATCTTAATTTGTAACAGACATGGAATACTCCGATGAAGTTTGCTCGCTTGTTTATTGATTTCTTTCCACAGTTTGATATCATCGAGTGAATGAATCAATTGGATAAAAGGAGCAATGTATTTGACTTTATTCGTCTGTAATGAGCCGATCAAGTGCCATTCAATATCATGAGGTAATAGAGCAGCCTTTTCTACCAGATCCTGTACTCTGTTTTCAGCAAATAATCTTTGACCCTGATCATAAATCTGCCGGATCTCATCATTGCTGCGCATCTTGGATACCACCAGGAGGGTCACTTTGTGGGCTGAACAATATGAATTTATTTCTTGGTACAAAATCGGGTAGTCTAAAAGACGAAGTGGGTGTTACTGGGCTCGAACCAGTGACCTCTACTCTGTCAAAGTAGCGCTCTGAACCAACTGAGCTAAACACCCA
>JBDTUE010000160.1:0-9920 GCA_040007895.1 Saprospiraceae bacterium
TGTCGAAACTTAAATGATACCTGACTAATGAAAAGATGAGGATAGCACACGTAATTCCTAAAGTCAATCCCAATACATTGATAAACGTATAGCTCCGGTTCCTTTTGAGATTACGATAAGCGATTTTTAGATAATTAGAAAACATGAATGAAAAGGTTAAAAGGTCAAAAGGTCAAGGGTGAAAAGGTCAAACGATGAAAAGGTTAAAAGGTTAATGCTTAAAAGAGGTTCATTCGTAAATCGTAAATCGTAAATTGTCATTCGTTTTTCATTCTGTTCTAAGCGATCTTACCGGATTTGCCATAGCTGCTTTGATCGATTGATAACTTATCGTAAACAACGCAATCATTAACGATAGTCCACCCGCAAATGCAAATACCTGCCATTGCACATCTATTCTGTACGGATATTGTAATAACCATTTATGCATCAGCCACCAGGCTACCGGGCACGCCACGATGAATGAAAACATAATGAGTTTTAAAAAGTCTTTTGAAAGTAATGATGTAATACTGGCAACAGATGCCCCTAACACTTTACGTACACCGATTTCTTTAATTCTATTCTCTGCCATATAAGTAGCCAGCCCAAACAATCCAAGGCAGGAAATAAAAATAGTAAGACCTGCAAATAACGATGACATGGTGCCCATTCTTTGTTCAGTCCTGAATTTTTGACTATATTCTTCATCTACAAATTTATAATCAAACGGATATTCAGGATTGTACTTATTAAATATAGCAGCTGCATTTTTGAGGTTATCAGCAACAGCATGGTCCTTATTCAATTTATAATGAATGATATTAAACCAATTGCGATCACTCGTAATCAACATAGGCCTCATGGGTTGATAGGGAGATTGAAGGATAAAATCTTTTATCACTCCTATGACATGATGGGTCTCATCTCCGTTTTTAACCAATTGACCTAAAGGCTTTTCAAATTTCATGATTTTAAGGGCACTTTCATTCATGATCATTCCGGCAGAATCGGTCGCAAATTCTTTCAAATTAAAATCACGACCTTCCAATAAAGTAAAGCCCGCTGTTTTTATAATATCCTGATCTGCATTAAATATGTCAAAATCCATCTTTTCATCCTTGGGATCCATGCCTTCCCATTTATATCCCCAACTGTCGCTCCACCCTTGTGTAATCGGGGAACTGGTCTTACAAACATTCGATGCGACACCACTGGACAGGAGTTCGTTCCTGATAAGTTCATAGTTTTTAGATATATCTCCTTCCATAGAGGTATATACCAGCTTATCCCTGTCATATCCACTTTCCCTGTCCTTTGCATGATCCAATTGTTGTTTAACGATACTGGTGCAGATGATCAAAATGATAGCGAATGTAAATTGAAGTACCACAAGTAATTTTCTGGGTGTAATCAAAGCATTTACTGCTTTAAAAGTGCCTTTCAATACCGCAGAGGGATTAAATGCTGACATAAAAAATGCCGGATAAGATCCCGCCAAAATTCCCGTGAATAATATAAATGCACCTCCTTTGATCCAAAACGTAAAATCGTTCAGATTCAATGTCATTTTTTCATTGATCAGTTTATTAAAAGCAGGAAGAGAAAAATAAATCAGTCCCAATGCAATGATGCCTGCCAGAGTCGCCAACAAAACAGACTCTCCAATGAAATGACTGATTAAAGAAAATTTCCTGGCACCGACTACTTTGCGAATACCTACTTCCTTTGCTCTTTTTTCACTCCTGGCAGTACTGAGGTTCATAAAATTGATACAGGCAATTAATAACAGGAATACAGCGATAATACCAAATATTCTTAATGTATCTACCATACCACCCTGTTCCACTCCATCTTTAAACCTTGAATATAATCTCCATCGGTCTATCGGATATAAAAACATTTGCCAGGTTTTACTTTCTTTCTCGTCATACCTCCCTTTTATGATTTTCATCTTTTCGTTAGCAGCATCAAGAGAAACATTGGGTTTCAATAAAGCATAGGTACGGGTACTATTATTCCCCCAATTAGCCTCGTTACCAAATGTTTTTGTATAAAAAGACCAGGGCAATAAGTAATCAAATGAAAACCGGGTATTGGTGGGCAATTCTTTCATCACACCGGTAATCTTAAAATTATCCTTGTTATCAATTTTCACAAACTTTCCCATGACATCTTCGGTACCAAAAAGTCTTTTAGCAAACGTCTCCGTTACTATAATTGAATAAATGTCATTCAATGCTGTTGCTGCATCACCTTGCTTCAAAGGGAACGTAAATATTTTAAGGAAGGTGGTATCTACTATATTACCACTCGCCTTGATCCGTTTATCACCTATCGAAAATAAATAAGTGGATGGCCAGTTTACCCTGGCTGCACATTCAACCTCCGGGATATCCTTTTCCATTGCCCTTGCCAATGGTTTAGGTGTTGTACTCCAGCAGTTCAATGTACCGCTGAATGTTGCTTTATTCCATGCTTCATAAATCCTGTCTTTGTTTTCATGAAACTGATCAAAGCTTTTTTGATACGCAATCACCATAAATATCAACACTGAAGCAGCCATACCAATGGACAACCCGGAGATATTAATAATGGAAAAGGCTTTGTTCTTTAAAAGATTTCGAAAAGCGATTGAAAAAAAGTTTTTAAGCATGATAAAGGTTTGAGGTGTGAGGTATCAGGTACGAGGTGCGAGCTTTGAGCTTCGAGTTACGAGCAGTGAGTAATCGAGAATCTCTTCATTGCTCACAGCTCGCAGCTCATTGCTCATACCTCCAACCTCATACCTCTTCTATTCCGTTCTAAGTGATTTTACAGGATTAGCGATTGCTGCCTTGATAGCCTGGTAAGCCACCGTGATCATAGCGAGTGCAATGGCTGTCACACCCGCAAAAATGAATACCCATGGACTCATATTAACCCGGTAAGCAAATTCTTGTAACCATTTGTGAACTCCAAAATAAGCCAACGGTACAGCGATTAAGATTGCGATACTGACTAATAGAATAAAATCTTTGGTCAATAAACCAACGACATCGCCGACAGATGCACCCATTACTTTACGGATGCCAACTTCTTTAGTTCGTTGCGTTGCAGTCAATGAAATCAAACCCCAAAGTCCAAGACATGAAATTAAAATAGCAAGGCCAGAGAAAATTTTAAATAATCCATATAATCTGACTTCTGATTTATACAGATCATCAATCTTTTCATCCAGAAAATTATATTTGAATATCTCATTGGGATAAATTCCCTTATAAGCAGATTCAATAGCAGATAAAATCTTCGGTACATCTGTATTGGTTTTCAATTTTATACCTGCATTACCAGTTGCCTGAATATCTTGTGTAATCATGGTAGCGTTCACAGCTTCCCTGGATGAGGCCACGCTAAAATCTGCTACTACACCTACTATTTCTGCAGTATACCCACCCATACCGGTCCAAAACTTCTTGCCAATAGCGGCTTGTACAGATTCATAACCCATTGTTTTTACTAAAGCTTCATTAGCCAATATTTTAGCTAACTTTTTATCCTGTGGTATAGTTTCCGATACAAAGTTTGTATCAGCAGGTTCCAATTGTCTACCAGCAAGGAGTCGCAAACCATACAAATTACTAAAGCGTTCATCTGCAAGAATAACTGTCACACTTTTTAAATTTGGATCATCTCTTCCTTTCTCACCCATACGAGTACCCCAGTGATCAGCAGTCCCTGGTGAACTGGTTGAAAAACTGATGCCTTCTATTTCAGGTATACTTAACAGCGCAGTATTCAATTGTTGCTTTTTTTCAGATGGATTATCCGGGAAACTAACTGTAACAATATTATTTTTATTAAACCCGATGTCGCGGCTTCTAATATAATTGACTTGTTGCCCAATGAAAAGCACTCCTATTAATAAGCCAACTGAAATAGTAAACTGAGTCACGACCAGGCTTTTTCTCAAAAAAGTGGACTGCATCCCTGTATTGACAGAACCTGATTTTAAGGTATCGACGGGTCTGAACCGGGTAATCAACCAGGACGGATAAATACCTGATAAAAGAGAAGTAATCAAAATGCCGGCTAATAGTGATGCAATTAATAAGGGAGATTGTAATAAATCAAACGAAAATCTTTTATCGGTTAGGTTATTAAAATAAGGTAGACTGATCTTAACGGCAATAATTGCAAGCAATGTAGAGAAAGTGACCAGCAACACAGCTTCGAGGATGAACTGACCGATCAATTGCATTTTACCAGCTCCAATGGTTTTGCGCACTCCTACTTCTTTGGATCTGGTCAGTGCCTGGGCTGTAGAGAGATTTACAAAATTGATACAAGCTAAAATTAATACAGCAAGGCCTACTCCACCAAAAATCCATAACCAGGACGTATTAATTGCTTTAACCCATTCACCTCCCCCAGCATACTTTGAATTAAAATGAATATCGCTAAGGGGTTGAATTTCAAGTTCACATCGAGAATTTTTTCTCATCCACTTTTGACTATTCAAATGTCTCTCATATATACCATTGAGATTGTTTGCAAGGACTTGATCAGGTTTTGAGCCTTCAGGCAATAAAATAAATGTAGATCCCCCGGATACCGATCCATAATGTGTTTTGCTGGTTCCTACATATTTATCATCATCAGAAAATGAAAGTAATATCGAAGCAGCTAAATGGCTATTCTCCGGAAAATCTTTTATTATCCCGGCTACCGTAACATCGTATTTATTATTGTATTTAAATACTTTACCCATTGCATCTTCATTGCCATAAAACTTTTTAGCTGTAGATGTTGTCAGTAATGCCTGGTAAGGTTTCCTCAACGCATCAAACCCATTACCTTCTAGCACTTTCACATCAAAAACATTTAAAAAATCAGGATCCGTAAACATGATGCGGTCCTGGTTAAATCGTTTGATTGGATTTATTTCAATGATTGACTTAAATGGATGATGCACTTTTGTTACTGTTTCAATGCCAGTAATTTCAGTACGGATTGCATCCGCCAGTGGGTATGGAGTTGAATAATGGAATTCTTTGTTCCCATCATCTATCCAAATCTGATTGACCCGGTAAATCCTGTCTGCTTTACTATGATAGGTGTCAAAACTTAATTCAAACCGGATGAAAAGACCTATCACCAGGCAAACAGATATGCCCAGGGTAAGGCCGACCAGGTGCAAAGATGTCGTAAGCTTTTGTTTAGCGAAACGCCTAAAAGTCAAAGGAAGATTTTGAAACAGCATAACGATTAATTTTTTATAAATTATTCTGACCGCAAAGATTGAATCGGATTGTTAGTAAATGCTTTATAAAGGTGCCAGGCTACGCTAAATACGGTCATGAATACCATTGTAATCAATGTAGCCATCAGGGGCAACATCGAAACTTTCGATTCCGGAGCCACCTGGACAAAAATAGAATTGATTAAAAACCAGGAGACCGGCCCACCAAGAATAAACGCAACCAATATGGCTAAGGCAAACTCTTTTATTATCTGAATAGTAATGACTTTTTTACCCGCCCCAAGTATTTTATGAATGGATAGGTCCTTCATTTTTTTACTTAATATCAACAAGGCTAATCCGAAAATGCCGCAGATAGAAACAAGGATCATAATCAGTGATGCTGCCGATAATATCTGGATGACCTGAGTAAATCCGAGAAAATAATTGTCAAATACATTATCCTGGTACGCATAATCATACGGCTGATCCGGAAAGGTCTTTTTCCAGATATCTCCCACTACCTGGTGGGCTGCTGAAACAAGCGCCGGGTCCACATGGACATACGTGTACTTTACAGCAGCAGGGTCACAAGCCATCATTACCAACGGCTCAATATGATGTTCAAAATCTTCAAACCGAAAATCATTTAATTCTCCTACAATGGTATATTTTTTTTGTTCGTATTCAATGGATTTGCCTAGACCGGTTTCCCAATGATTAGCTTTTATAAAAGCCTGGTTGACCAATACTGAAGAAGTCTGATCGGTAAGCATAGTTGAATTCAGATCCCTGCCTTGCAGGATTTTCATACCAAAATGGGTTGCAAACCCTCCTAGTACCTGAATACTTTTCACTGTTTGATCTTTACCTTCGTTTCGAATCACTATTTGTTTATTCCAAGCCCCGAGAAGTTGAATAGAACCAGTGACCGATTCGATTCTGTTTTTATTGAGCAATTCGGATTTGAAAAGGTCAAAAGAATTTGATTTATCCAGGGTTACTACCACGTTATTTTCTGGTGTATATCCCCAGGATCGGGCTCTTGCGATTTTATTTGCATGCATTAAAGACAGGGCCATCGCTATCCCTAAAAATGTGATAAAGAATTGAAAACCGAGTAATACTTTTCTGAACCGGTTTTTATTTCCTAAGGTCAACTTTCCACGAACAATACTGACCGGCTTCAAAGAAGAAATATAAAATGATGGATATGCAGCTCCACCTAAGACAGCAAAAACTATTAACGCACTCAATGCTACCCAAATCCTCATCGAACCAAATAAATCCAATACCAGGCTTAATTTGGCGAGCCGTGCAAACCATGGAAGGAAGAATAATTTTGCAAGTATCAATCCTATGAAAACACCAGAAATGCAGATTAAGAAATTCTCCAATAAAAATTGCATTATGATTTGTTTCCGTTCACTACCCAATACTTTTCTGACCCCTATTTCTTTTAACCTTCCGGAAGCCGACGCGATGGCTATATTCATAAAATTAAAACAGACTAGTAATAATATACCAATAGCAATTGCCAATAACATAATGATTGCAATCACATGGGTATTAGCAAACCTGGAATAATTCAACTTATACGAATGAAACGTCATCCCTTTTAAAGGTTGAAAATGGAAAGCTTTAATTTGTGAATCTTTATTGGCAGCATTATACAATTCAAGATAAGGTCGACTTTGAATCACAGAGGGTATCAATGATTTTTTATCAGCCAGTTCAAGGAAAGTGATACTCACACTTTTGCTCCAATCTCCGTTTTTAGATAGTCCCAGGGTAGCCATCTTTTCAAACGGTAATAATGCATTAAAATAGAAGGATGCTGATAAGGGCTCTTTTTCCAATACCCCCTGAACGGTAAAATTCTCTACCACATCATTGTTTTCAAGATTAAACCGGATAGATACATTTTTCCCTATAGAATTCTCTTTACCAAATAAAGTAGTCGAAAGTTCTTCACTTAGCACGATCGCGTTTTGATCCGTAAAGGAAGATTTACTCCCCCACTTAACCGGAAAATCGAACATATCATAGAACGAACTATCTACAAAAGTTACGTTTTGTCTGAACACATTATCTCCCTGCTTTATCAGGGATCCGATGTAATCCATTCTACAGGAGTTTTTAACCTGTGAAAATTCATTTTTCAAAGACTGGCCTATTGGAGCTGGAGATTCACTGATAAAATGATCCTTTTCTGTGATTCGTTCAATGACATAAAGTCGGTCTAGTTTTTTATGAAATTCATCCTGATTGGTAAACCAATCCAGAAATACAAATACAACCAAACAACAACCAACGGCCAAGGCAAGGCCACTGATATTAATGAATGAGGAAAGCCTGTTTTTCAGGAGATTACGAAAGCCAAGTTTGAAATAGTTTTTGAACATGATCTGGTTTGATGCGTGTTGGCAGAAACCAAAAAAATGCTCTGCCAAAATACTCAACCAGAATAATTCACCAACTATACCAAAATTAAAAAGCGTTGATAATCATTTAATTAGGGAAGATTTTAAAATCGAAAGGTGTACGATATCGAACACTGGGTGAATCAAAATGAATTGGGTATCAAGTCGATCTAGATTCAAGCTCGTATCGAGCGGATTAAAGCAACTGCTTAACGCAATTACAACTTGGATCAACATTATTTTAAAGACAGTAACGATCCAATATAGTTAGACGGAAATTTTCTCTAAAACCAGAATATAAAAGACAAATGAATGTATTAATCCGAATCTAATTCATCCTCTTCATCTTTTGTTTTCCTATAGTCTTCATTGAGCTGATTTTCAAAAGATTTTTCATCCTTTAGATTCCTGTTTACCAGGAAGATGATCAAAGCCAAAGCGATCACTCCAACAACAATAATGATATTCCAATTCATTCTATATATTTAAACCAAAGCATTTCTCATCATCATTCAGGATTTTACCGCCTTTGGGATGATGCTAATAAAAAAATAAACTAATGAATAAGTGATTGGACTTTAAGAACAGTCCCAAAAATAAGGGATGTGAGATTATGTCCGCTTATGAACTCAAAGGTTCAATGTTCTTAATACTGGCAGCGCTTCATTATTCTGATTACGAAATATTGTAAACTCATAGCGCAATTTCAATAAAACTTCCTGCATACTCATATGCAGTCTTTCCTCTGCCTCTTTTAGAGAGTCTAATTCAAAGTACAATAGATTAACCAATGGGATCTTTTCTCCCAATGGTTTTATAGTGATGGGTTTTAACCCAGAGGAAGACAAATAATCAAGGGTAAGCGTATAGGCGTTTCTTAAAAGATTCCTGCAAACAACGCCGGATCTCGCGGAATTTGTCAATTCTTTATTTGAAACCTGGAATGTCTTCTGAAGTATGTTTTCAGAGATAGAAACATTCCCTGACATTTTATAAATAATTGAATAAATCAATGGACTATACAGGTCATACTGCGCAGTCCATACTTCCATTCTCTCATTATTTTTTGGAGAATATATTTTATTAAAAGGTAACGTGGTGTGATCGGGCATCATAAATTCAGGCGCGTTCAATTAGACTAATTATTCTTACCTAAAAAAACGAACTAGTCGTGATTGGGCTACATCCTCATTGGTGATAGTAGCAAAAGCATCCATTGAAAAGGCACTTTCGTTTCGGTCCTGGGGCTGAGCTTTAAATTTGCTATGGGGTTGTCTGTCAATTGCTTTAGGAATTACCAGATTGGTGAGGTAATGAATGAGCTCTTCTGCATGATTTGTCCTCCTAAGTTCATAAATACTGGCTTTCATGACATTCCGTTTTTAATTTTAAAAAAAAATAAACCCTTCAAATAACCACTTTAATTTTTATTTTCAATTTCTTGTTTTATTCAATGAAATTTCTAATAAGAAGTGATCGCTATATTTCTATTAAGTAATTTTAAAAAAAGGCTAGTTTTTATTACTTTTAATAAAGGCTAGCCGTAATCCAAAAATAACCAACTACATTATACACATTTGTTTTGCCGATAGTAATAGTACTCGATCATTTCAGTACCAGGAAAGGATTGTGTCCAGTGACAAATTGCAACTTCTTTCCATAACTCTATCACTATCGTTCCTATTTCAAATAAGGATCTTCGAGTTTATATTTCGTATTCATACTCACTCATCTCCTCTACACAATTCACTATCTTTTTAATGAACTATTTTTATATGTCCTTACAAAGGTGAGCTAAACGAATCGGATAAGTGTTACATCATTTCAGAAAATTCTTACATTTTTCACTTATTGTGTAGTAAATAATTTTCTATAATTTTAACATAAGTTGATTTGAAATTGCTTTAATCCAATTTTACAAATAACACTTATTTCTTTAGTCATCTTACTGGCAATACCCTAATACTACCCAGATAATAATAAATACGACAACTGTCCCGATGCAACCACCACCTAATTTATTTGCACCATATGCAGAAATAATACCTCTGAAAAAATTATTCATAACTAAATCCTGTTTTAAATTTTGTGAGTTTTTTATTTAAAGCTTTGGACATCACCTGCCCAAGGAAAATTACTTTTTAGTCATGAAGGAAGTTCGGTGAACTTCCTTTTCCTATTATTAAAATCTTTGGGTCCAACTATTTGATTTCAAAAATTTATCCGGAAATTAAATATCCGAAAAAAAAAAGCTGCCTAAAACTAGCCTTTAGGCAGCACCTAATGTATGAATCAAA
>JBDTUE010000161.1:0-9833 GCA_040007895.1 Saprospiraceae bacterium
AAGGAAGAGCTTATACCCCATATAGATAAAAAATACCCAACCAACAAAGAAAATAATATTCTCTATGGTACTTCTTTAGGCGGTTTGTTTTCCATTTATGCTTATTTAAATGAAGCCACTGTTTTCAAATCGTACCTTACTGTGGAACCCAGTTTATGGTGGGACAAACAATTCATTAATAGAATTGCCTCTGAAAATTTATCTAAAATTAAAGGTATTAAAAATACGCTCTGGATAGGCTCAAGAGATGGAAGTGCTTTAGACGAAATGGGAATTTCAAAATTTGAATCGATACTGAAATCAAACTCTCCGGAAGGTTTATCATGGTTGACTCAAGCTTATCCGAATGAAACGCATTTTTCTGCCATCTGGAAAGGAATTTATGATGGGTTAAAATATAGTTATGTATTTTCAAAATCCGATAAGAAATTGATTAACCGGGCTAATGCGCCAAATAAATTCAGACTGGAAAATGGCAGCTATATTTCATTTTCCAATATGGACACTTTTTTAAAGTCTCAGATGGACTCATTGAATATCCCCGGCTTATCCTTTGCAATTATTAATGATGATCAGGTTATTTATCACAAAAATTTGGGAGTTACCAATATGGATACAAAAGAACCTGTGACTAACGAAACTATTTTTGATGCAGCATCCATGACAAAAACACCCTTTGCATTGATGGTTTTAAGAATGGTAGAGAAAGGTATTTTGGATTTGGATAAACCGCTTTACACGTATTTGCCTAACGCCGATATTGCACAGGATGACAGGTATAAATTAATTACTGCCCGTATGGTACTTAGTCACACTACAGGATTTCCAAATTGGAGGTTTTTTAATAAAGACGGTAAATTAGATATCAAATTTACACCAGGTACAAAATATCTCTATTCGGGTGAGGGGTATGAATACCTTGCTGATGTATTGGCTCATCAATTAAAAATTTCCAAAAACGATCTTCAGGAAATATTCAATAAGGAAATTGGAGAGCCTTTAGCTATGAATAAAACCTATTTTACATGGAACGATTGGGTAAAAAAACGTCGTGCTGCCGGGCATGTGGATGGAAAAGTATCTGACGGATATGGTATTACAGAAAGTAAACCTGATTTTTATGCTTCATATAGCATGCAAACCGAAGCCTTAAATTATGCTAAACTGATCATTTCTATCATGAAAGAAGAACTCCTTCAAAAAAGTAGTTATAATGAAATGCTCAAAGTACAGTATCCAACAGCTTCGGATTCTCCAAATAGTCAGTGGGGACTTGGAATTGGTATCAGAGAGTCTGATAATGGGGTTGAATATTATCATAATGGGTTTAATTCAAATTTCACTTCCGATTTTATGTTTAACAAAGAAAAACGATTTGGATATGTTTTTTTTACTAATTGTAATAAAGGGGGCGCATTAACTAGAAGTTTATTATCACTCTTTAAAGAGAGTATAAAATAGAAATTCATTTTGCTGTGATTAAACCACTTCAATAATTACATTGGAAAATAACTCCTGTGCGACCAAACTTATTTGGTCGAGTTCATTGCACAATAATATTGAATAAGCAATCTATTACTTCGGACTGATCAGAGTAATTACAGACACTTTCTTAAACCCGACCAAATAAATTTGGTCGCACAGATCCTCTGCAAATCACCTCATTCAATTAATCAAATAATTTCGTCGGTGTACCTTTTTTAGATAAACTTATTCCTTTTAAATGATCCTTTTAATGATAGGGCACAATTTTAAACTCGACCAAATAAATTTGGTCGCACATGTCTTCTGCAAATCAACTCATTCCGTTGATCAATACTTCGCCGGTGTACCTGTTTTAGGAATAACTTATTACTACGATATGACCAAGTAAGGACAGGCACTTTCTTAAAACCCGTCCAAATAATCCCGATACTCGGGATGGTCACACAAATTCTCTGGATAAAACACTCCTGCTCAATACTTCGCCGGTGTACCTGCTTTAGGCATAGACTTTTTAATAAACTCGCGGATATGTTCATTACTCGTAGCCAGATCTTCTTTGCGCAAATACATCATATGCCCGCTGCGATATCCTTTCCAGCTCATTCGATCTTTAAACTTACCAGCAGGATCGATTTGCCACATATTGAATTGAGCATTAAAATAATCACAGGCTCCGTCATAATATCCGGATTGAACCATTACATGGAGATACGGATTAGATGCCATGGCTTTACCCAGGTTAGCACCGGTTTGATCATTGCTATTGTCCCATGGATGTACCGGGCCGAACATATTGTATTTGAGATCTGTTTTATAATTCAATGTTTCCCGCAAATACATATTGATAGGAGGAGTAAAAGCATGTAACCAGGATGTGAGTTCTGAATTGTAATCCGGTCGTTCTCCGGCATCTTTCATATCGATGCCTTTATACCGTGAATCGAGACGACCAACAGTATAACCTTGATCTCTAAGTAATTCTTTCCAGAATAAAGAAGTAGATATATCGAGATTGTTTTGCAGTATAATTTTTTCAGAAATACCGGTATACCGGGACATTTTCTGAGCTATTTTCTTTTTTTGATCTTCTGGTAATGCACTGCCCTTATTGATAGCGCCTAATAGTTCATTCATTGTAAAATCTTCGACTTCCGGAAGATATGCTGTCAGATCCTTTGATAATAATTCCGGCGCTAATACTTTATGATACCATGCGGTAGCTGCAAAATAAGGCACTCGCAAGGCGGCGCTTTGCGGTTCACTTCTTTCAATACCCAGTGTAGTAGGTGATACAAGTACTACTCCATTAAAATAAATCCATTGACTTTGTTGTAATTCTAACGCCAAACCAGAAACCCGGGTCGTACCATAACTTTCTCCGATCAGGTATTTAGGAGAAGCCCATCGATTGTAACGTGACAAAAATGTATTGATCCATTCCGCCAGGTATTTGATATCTGCATTGACTCCAAAAAACTTATTGCGTGGAATGTCTTTATTCATCATCCGTGAAAACCCTGTATTGACCGGATCTATAAATACGATATCTGCTACATCGAGAATAGCCTGATTATTATCTTTAAATCCATAAGGTTGTACCGGATAACCTTCATCATCGATATTGAGTACTACCGGTCCGGTATACGCAATATGCATCCATACTGAAGCACTGCCTGGTCCTCCGTTAAATGAAAATATCAATGGTCTGCTAGTCTGATCTTTGACATCTGTCCTTTCATATAAAGTATAAAACAATCCCGCTATCGTTTTACCGTCTTCATCCCAGACGGGCATAGTGCCGGCAGTGGCTTTATACGGTACTCGCTGACCTTTGATCGTGATTTCATGGGTACTGGAGATGGCTGCATCCGGATTGAATGTGATATCGGAGGATGATTTTTTTTCTTCTCTGGGCGGAGATGCTACTGGCGCCGGTGGAGCTGGCCGGTTTTGGGAAAAAGCAGATGTAATAATGATAATACTTATTAAAAATAGAATGAGTCGTTTCATGGATAGGAATTTTGCGAAGCCAAACTTAGCGAAAAAACCAAATAGATTGAGTTTATCCAAATATCATTCACCAGACTTTCTCCACAGTTTTTTATTAACCACCTGATTGATTACTTCTTCCCGGTAGTTTCGGCTGATCGGGATACGGGTAGATTGAATCAGGATGTGATTATTTTCAATAGCTTCTATTTTGGGTATTGCTACCAGGAAAGATTTATGCACCCGGATAAAAGATTGATTGATTAAATTTTCTTCCACATTTTTTAAAGATAATAACGTGATGTACTTACCGGTATTAGTATAAATAGTCACATAATTCTGCAAACCCTGGATATAAAGGATGTCATTGAAATAGATTCTTTCATATTTGTATTCGCATTTAATAAAAAAATAATCCTGTGTAGAGGCGGGTTTAGCTATATCTGCTGTGGACGATGATTTATTAAGGAGTTGGTGATAATCTTTGGCTTTACTTACCGCCTTAAAAAACCGATCAAAGGTTATCGGCTTAACCAGGTAATCCAATACATCCAATTGAAAACCCTCAAGTGCATAACTTGGATAAGCTGTAGTAATAATGACCATAGGCAGATGTTGTGTAATCTTGAGAAAATCAATACCATTCATATATGGCATCTGAATGTCCAGGAAGATAAGGTCTATCTCATGCGCTTCTAATAACTGAGTGAGTTCAATTGGGTTACTGCCCACACCTACAAGTTGGAGGAAATCAATTTTTTCAATATAATCTGTTATGCCTTCTCTTGCCAAAGGTTCATCATCGATAATAAGGCAATTCAATTTTTTAGCGGTCATTTTTTTGTAATTGATTTTGCTTTCCAACCAATGCTTCATTTATGACATGTTCGGCTAGTGTTATTTTCAGCATAACTTCAAAATGATCCTCGTCTTTATGTATACTCAGAGTATGAAGATTCGGATAAATCAACTCCAATCTCCGTTTAACATTTTTTAATCCAAGTCCATGGTATTGGATAAAATCATTGGACAGAGAACTAAAGGATGTTATACTATTGGCAATTTTAAATACCAATTGATTGCGTTCCATATGAAAGTTCAGCTTAATCCAATTCGATCGGTTTTTATTTTTAGAAACATGTTTGAATGCATTTTCTATAAATGGGATCAGTATAAAAGGAGCAATGACCAGATCGGGGTTATGAATTACTGCGATATTGACGTCCAATGAAAGATGCTGACTGTCTTGCCGGAGTCTTTCCAGTTCAATAAATCCTTCCAGATAGATCAATTCCTTGCTCAGGGGAATTTCATGTTCATTGCATTCGTACAATTGATAACGCAATAAATCCGAAAATTTAGCGAGGGCTTCCGATGCCATGTCTGGATTTTTATGAATCAGTACAAATATGGAATTGATCGTGTTAAACAAAAAGTGCGGATTAAACTGAGCCCGGAGAAATTTCAATTCAGTTTCCAGTTTTTCCTTTTCAAGTTCCTGTTCTCTGCGTCGGGTCTGGATCCATTTCTTGGTGAGTTTGATACTCATGGCCAGTGTCATACTGGCCGCAGTAGAAGATAGGGCACCACTTTCATATAAATAAAAATACCGTTTAGGGTCTACACCATATAATTCTTGAAATGGACGATCAGAAAAAGAGGCTCCGACATAATATCCCGTAACGATGCAAGCCGCTGTAACAATGATAGTCAATAGAACCAAACCAATATAAGGTACGTATCTCCCTTTTTCGAGGAATCGCGGAATCAGGAAATAGAGATTAAAATAAACTCCTATAGCCTGGAAAATAAAATAGAAAAAGAACTTGACTGCAGAAGGCAAATAAAATAAACTATAAAATACATCGGCCGGATTGCCTAACCTCAAGGTCCACCAGGAGAAATGGTAAACAAACCAAAATGGAAGATGGTACAGTTTATATTTAATTATCCAGTGGTATTTGTTTTTCAAGAATTAAGATAAAAGGATAAAGTTAGTAAAGAGTCTGTTAGCTTGGTGTTCGATTAGTCATACATACCAATATGACGGAAGATTTTTAAAGAGCCGTCTTGTTCTCTTCTCCAGATCCGAAGGTCTTTACCCAAACCGACCCCTGAAGATTCGCCGCTCTTCCAGATAGCGATGTGACTGGCATATTCAATGATATATTTCCCGAGATGATCTATTCGATCATTCCTGATATCTAATTTTTCAAAATCCGGGAGTTCTGTAACATGTTTTTTAAGGTAGGCATCTTGCTCTTTTTTGTCGTTGGAAGCGGGTTGATGGCTATGTAAAATAATTGCATCCTCTGTATAAAATTGAGACCAGATTTTAGCATCGTGTTGGCTGACGGTTGTTTCCATAAGTCTGTTCAAAGCAGCTAATTCAAAACTTACATTACTGTTGACTGGTACATGAGATTGAAGAGCAACATCTGTCACCGGTATATTTTGAAACCTCATTTGATCTTCATTTTCTAAATGATGGTCATAATTCCACGTTTCCGTGTTTAATGAGAGAGTGGAATTTTTCTGTTTATCCCAGATACAAAAATATTTTCCTTGAATCTCCTGCTGTTTGCCCGACGATTTTAATTTAAGTGTCATATTGAACTTTCCGGACTCTGCCACCTTAGATCCTAAGTCAATAATTTCCGATATCGAACGAGTATAAGCAAGGATTACAAACCGTTCGAAAAAGGATTGATGATACTGTTGGGCATACGTTTTACCTATTATCGTTTTTTGAAATTCAGGCATCAATCGAATGCCAATAGCGTAGTATTGAACTATGGTCTCTGGCTTATTATTCATCATACCCGTAATATAATCGGTATTAAATTTATTTAAGTATGAAGCCGATTGATCAGGTGTTTGTGCAGTTAGGCATATTTTAATGATAAGAAAAGTGAGTAGAAGAATAAATTTTAATTTAATCATATGACTATATTTTTGAAAAATTTCATACACCATCATTTCGGATTTTCAAAAATCAAATGACGATTTAAAAATGGAAGCACTCTTGAATAAAATCTTCCGTTATCTGTCCAGTTTTGATTCCAGGGATCACCACGATACTCTTCAGCTTCATGTTCTATACCCAGGTCTTCCAATTTTCTGCTAAATGCCTGATTGGAATAAACATGACTTTGATTGGGATCAAATCTTGCCCAATCAAAAGCAAGTCCACGCATAGATTTTAAGTTGACTGCAGCCTCATCCAATGAATCGATCAATAAAAACTGATCGAAATAACCTTTCCGTGTATTTTCAACGTGTACTTTTAATTCACCCTGATCCGGTTCCATAAAATAATCACAATAAAAAGGTGGACGATTGAGGTTGGGCAAAAAAGCCTGACAGATGGTTACAAAAAGTTTGGTGGTGCCATTTTCAATTTCAGCAATTGATGAAGCCTGGTGAATTTTTTTCCAATCCACTTGCACTTTATTCAAGGGTGTATAACCGGTACCGGTTGCTACCGGATGCATAGCATACGATACACTAAACAGATCAGCATGAATCATCGCAAGTTTTAAAGCACCACGGCCACCAAAAAAATCACCCACTAAAGCGCGGCTATCCCGGTGTCGAATCGTTCGGAATTTACCGTCAATAAATGGAAGCAATTCCCCCACGATAAAATCCAACCATCGCCCACTTACCGGCGAGTTTTCATAAATACTTCCAGTAGTGGGGGTACTGAAATCGGCTGCAACGAAGATGAATTCTTTCACCACTTCGTCTGTAAAACCGCGATCCAATAGTTTTATAAGCTTACCATCCTCAAACGCTTTTTCCGCACTCCAGAAAAAGTTGTGGAGATAATAAACTACCGGATACGATTTGGCAGTGCGTTCATAGCCCGGTGGCAGATATATTTTTATAGTGCGATTGGGGTCAAGTCCCGTTCGGTTTTCACGTAAGACAACAGAATTCAATTTTTCTGTGACTAAACTGCCATGCTTTAACTCCTGAGCAATAGCCGTATTTAATACTAAACTTAGTAGTAATAGAAAGACAAATTGTGTTTTAATCATTAGGATGAAATTTTAAATGAATGAATTTTACCAGAAGGAAAAATTCGAATAGGACGAAAGTACCTGGTCACCAGATCAAATAAAATTGATTTTGATGTCCTGCATCTACGGCATTACAAAATGCATTGGTGGATTGACGAGATGAAATTAGTAGCCCTATTGCAGTCAAATGCGTCCTTCTATTCCCCAATGAAAAAGAAGTTCGCTTATTTTTCTAACAAACAAATGCCCTTAATGTGCAATTATAGAAAGTGTTTAGGGTGTAAGTTGCTCTACTTTCAAACAAACAAAGTCTTCCAACTTATTGATGTAAATCTTTTTTCCTTTGATTAGAAACTTTGCATCTTTTGAAGGGTAAAGTAATTTTACATTTTTTATTGAAAAAGGTAGTTCAACTTCTATTTCATGCACCGGTATTAATGTTCTCAAAGGTCGTTGCAAATTACCCGAAGTATTGACAAGGGATAATTGATATGAATGTGAATTCTCCACACTTTGATTGAGATACACATGAACACTGGCAGGAGCATTTGTCTTTAATATTTTATTGCCGTATATCAGGTAGTCGATGGAGTTTTTCAATAACTGATCATAATCCGGATGACCTGGAGCATAATTGAGTTTGTCGATTTCATTGGCAAAATAGATAGATTCACCTTGTCCATATGTGTTCATTACCAGGATAGGATTCGGGCTATCCCAATTTTCAGGATAAGCATTTTCAGGAGGTTGGTTAATGATTTTGGGGAGATAACCGGTGACTACTGATGCATTTGCTTGAGCTCGTGTAAGTAGGGTCTGGCCTCCATTGTGTAACAAATTTGTCAATTCCATGCCTTTGACCAATTCATTCCGTTTGATTATTTTTTGATAACAATCAATTTCTGTATTTACTTTACCATTTAGATAATCTACACCAAATACTTCGCTCAAACCAAAATTTTGAAGCTCAAGACCCGATTCATTATATAAAGAAGTTTGATACGTGGATATTATTTTACCTCCGACAGCTACCCAATCTTTGATGGTTTTTATTTGAGTGTCGGAAAGTACCGTAACATTGGGCAATAACAACACTTTAAACTTTTTAAGCTGTTCCATATCAAGGTTTCGGTCGACCACAAAACCATATTGATAATGATTTTCGGATAATAAGCGCAGTATCCCTTTTAGCGAACCGGCAAATCGTGCATCGCCGGTTTGTTCGGCAGAAGGTTTTGAATACAGGATACCAATATCCGTGACCTGATATTGTGTGCGAATAATGTCCTGATGATCTAAAATAAATTTATAAGCATCTGTATTAATATATGCATTGCGTGCATCCGGAGCCTGGGCAGGATAGCTTCCATTGAAATAACAATTCCAATATCCTCCGGCAGCAGCTGCAATCTCCCACATCCAGGTGCGGATCTCCAACGGTGAATCGTATATATATCGATGTTCCGTTCCATTGCCCCCAAATAAAATGACGGGAGATTTTTGTGGTTCCAGTGTTTTGATGAATTTGATGATCGCCGCCGGATAATTAAAATCCTTGAACTCCACCTGCGCTTTATTTTCCGTGATAAAACTTACTATGACGAGAAAGTCAAAGAACCTTGCTGCGCTGTAAAGACTGATACCTGTATGTTTTTGTTGTTCTACGGCATATAGATCAAAGACTTCAGCAGCATATGCTTTATCCTCTCCGTATTTTTTGACTGTGCCTTGCATCAAACTCAGATGTTCTTCAGCGACTGTATTATTCCATTGATAATACCTTTCCCAATCTGTAGTTGAACTTGCTCTCACAGGAATTTTTAGGCCAATATCTTTAGTATACTTTGCCTGACAGCGATCGCAATAACAGGTTTGGTGAAAATTGACTGAATTGTGCCAAATCCCATCCAGTTTATATTTATCCATAAGTAGACTGATGAATTCTACAGCATGTTCGTTCCGGTAATAACTGTTATAACATGGAGCATATAATTCCGGCTGTGTATAATTTAATATTACAGGTCCTCCTTGTTCGTCTTTGGCAAACCAATCAGGATGCTGACCATAACGATTCTTGTCCACCCCTCTAAAATCAACTCTCGCAATGACTTTAATATTTGCACGATGACAACCTTCTACTATTTCCGCTAATAGGTCGCGTTTGCCCAGATAAGGATTGATATTGGCCATGGTCAGGTTATTTTGAAAATAATCCACGATACCACCTCCATTTACGACCAGGGTATTGCTATAGGTTTTTTTCATGTACTTGACGAGGCTGTCTACATTATAGTTTTCAGCATCGGGTTGGCGAAGGACGGTTTGAAGAATGCG
>JBDTUE010000162.1:0-9826 GCA_040007895.1 Saprospiraceae bacterium
ATATTTATAAAAATACTGCTCCCCGATTTAGGTTAATTTTCATCGTTCCTATTAGCATCTATCAGTTTTGTGAAAATTCGCGCAATTCGCGGATCACTACGTACCCCATATATTTATAAAAATACCCCTCCCCGATTTAGGTTAATTTTCATTATTTCCAATTAACTTTTAGGATTTGGTCAACGTTTAATGTCCTATCTTCGTTTTCTTATTTATATCTCTATCGTGCTGAATTTTAGTTATTTGGATTGAAACTGCCTATGAAAAAAATAATTAAGACAATTTTCCTTTCTTTAGCCATATATCTTCCTGCTTTTTCGCAGACATCTCTGGATGGAAAAGTACTGGATGATAAAAAAGAAGCCATTATCGGAGCCACTGTAGTCTTGTTTAAAAGTGGTGTTCAAAAGAACGGAACCGTCACTGATATCGATGGCAATTATTCTATTTCCAATATTGATCCGGGGACGTACGATGTGGAATTCAAATATATTGGTTATCAAACACAGCGGACCCAGGGTGTTGTCATTTTTGCCGGTAAAAGCAATAAGTTAAATGCTGAATTGATTGGCGGAGTTATACTCAATGAAGTAGTCATCGTGGAATACAAGGTCCCCTTGATTCAGCAAGATAATACGACTTCCGGAGGTACGATTACTTCTGAACAAATCCGCAATCTTCCTACAAAAAATATTAATGAACTCGCGGCAACGACTGCCGGTATTGCTTCACAAAATGGAGGAGCCCTCAACATTCGGGGATCAAGATCCAATGCAACGAACTATTACATCGATGGTATCAGGGTTCAAAATAGTTTAAGTCAATTGCCGGCAAGTGAAATTGACCAGCTTCAGGTCATTACAGGTGGGGTTGAGGCTAAATATGGAGATGTCACAGGAGGGGTTATTTCGATTACCACTAAAGGACCAAGTAATAAGTTCTCTGGCGGAGTTGAAGTAGAATCCTCCCAATATTTAGATCCATACGGATATAATCTCCTGAACTTCAATTTAAGTGGACCTATTCTCAGGAATAAAAAGGGAATATCTGTCCTTGGATATAGATTTAATGGACAATTCCGAAGAAGCGAGGATGATCAACCAACGACATCTGGTATATATTACACCAATGATGGTAAACTAAAAGAATTACAAGAAAATCCTATCACCAGATTTAATGGAGTACCTCTTTCAAGTTCTGAATTTTTGAAGGCCGATGATGTTCAATTGCGACCTTCAAGGGTTAATGAAAGAAATGACAGATTAGATTTGAATGGAAAAATCGATGCTCGTTTAACGGATAAAATTGACATCAGTTTTAATGGAGGAATCTCAAATTTCAAGGATAGGTTTTCTCCAAATACTGCTAATGCTAACATCCCAAATAGCAATGGATGGGATTTATTGAATTATCAAAATAATCCACTTTCATTGGTTAATAATTACAGAGCTGGATTCAAATGGCGTCATCGTCTTGGCAACAATGCATTCGAAACGACTACTACTAAACCGACAAGAAAGAA
This sequence comes from Saprospiraceae bacterium, assembly GCA_040007895.1. GTDB lineage: Bacteria > Bacteroidota > Bacteroidia > Chitinophagales > Saprospiraceae > JADJLQ01. The sequence goes on from JBDTUE010000162.1 coordinate 1,523, forward strand.
AAAAGGAGACAATCGTTTCCTTAGAAATGCCATTTATACCCTACAGGCAGCCTATGAGAAGGGAAATGGTACCAATGAGGATTATACACACCGCGACCGGATATTTAATTATGGATATGTAGGAAATTTTGATATCTCCTGGATCCCCATTGAAGGTGAATCTACGTATTCACGAGGCCCTATACCCGGATTAGCACACGCTGGTTACCTGGAACAATTAAATGGATACACTCCCGGTACCGTTAACCCCATACTGGCTAATTACAATAAAAACCTCGACGCCAATACCCTGTTTGATTATTATGCTTATAATGGAGTTGTCTCTTCTAATTATAATTCTGCCTGGAGATTACATAATAATGTTGGCTCCATTTACAACAGTTACGCAAAAGGCGAAAATGAAATCATGACATTTAATGGAGAAGGAAGTTTTGATTTATTTCCTGGTGGATCAGATAAAGGGCGACACAATATCCAGGTAGGATTTGTATATGAACAAAGAACCGAACGATCCTGGCGCATTAGCCCCAATGGGTTGTGGACTATTGCAAGATTACAAGCCAATAATCATATTAAGGGAGTCGATACAACTAAAATCATTGGATCCTTTACCGGTGTTGTCACTCCATTCACCTACGAAAAATTTCAAACTAAAATAGAAGAAGATAAAGATCTGTTGTTTTATAAAAAAGTACGGGAACTCACCGGGCAATCGCTTAATGAATATGTCAATGTGGATGGTATCAAACCAGAAGATTTAAGATTAGACATGTTTGCTGCGAGCGAATTGACGGATCAGGGTGTTCTTGCTTATTATGGTTATGATTACCTGGGTAATAAACTCAAAGAAAAAGCAAAGTTTGAAGATTTCTTTACAGCAGTAGATGCTGAAGGACGACGCACTTTTGTAGTTGCTCCGAATAAACCAACCTATGCTGCAGCGTATATCCAGGATAAGTTCAATTATAAAGATTTAATCTTAAGGCTTGGTTTGAGAGTAGATCGTTACGATGCCAATACCAAAGTACTTAAGGATCCATTTTCATTATATGAAATCACACAAGCAAAAGAATTTTTCTCAGCGTCCGGAGAACAAAAACCCGATGCCGTAGGCGATGATTATCTGGTATATGTAACCGGAAGAAATTCTAATAATGTAAAAGCATTCAGAAAAGGAGAACAATGGTATTTTCCAAATGGTACTCCCGCCAATGATGGAAGTGTATTATTTGGTGGTGAAGTAGTCACTCCTAAACTCAAAGATCCTAATTCAAATATCAGGCTCAAGAGTTTTAATCCAGCTCAATCATTTACGGATTATGTTCCCCAAATTAATTTCATGCCTCGCCTTGCATTTTCTTTTCCTATTTCAGAAGATGCTAACTTTTTTGCTCATTATGATATCCTGGTTCAGCGGCCACCATCCAATACGATTGCGACTGCTTTAGATTATTATTATTTCGAAGATCCTTCCAGAACTCCATCTAATAACCCTAATCTCAAACCGGAGAAAACGATAGATTATGAAGTTGGATTTCAACAAAAACTCTCATCATCTTCTGCATTAAAGATTGCTGCTTATTATAAAGAAATGCGTGATATGATCCAAAGCCGTACGTATTTATATGTACCCTCACCGGTGAATACATATTCTGGTTTTGGCAATCTTGATTTTGGAACTGTAAAAGGATTTAGTTTCCAGTATGATCTGCGCCGTACTGGCAATATAGAACTTCAGGCTAACTATACTTTGCAATTTGCAGACGGTACAGGATCGAGTTCTACTACACAACGGGGATTAAATACCCGCGGTAATATCAGAAGTTTGTTTCCATTAAATTTTGATGAACGACACAGGTTTGTTGCTGTCATGGATTACAGGTATGCTTCGGGCAATGCTTATAATGGGCCCAGAATAAACGGACTCAGAATATTTGAGAATGCGGGGATCAACTTTCAGGCATCTACTGTAAGCGGAAGACCCTACACCAAACTCCAAAGAGCACAACCCCTTGGAGGTACTGGTTTCGCCGGTGCATTAAATGGATCACGACTACCCTGGTCTTTTACTTTGGATGCGAGAGCCGATAAAAGTTTTATCATCGGAGGTAAAAATACTAAGACACCACTTGCATTAAATGTATACTTAAGAGTTCAGAATATTTTAAATCAAAAAAATATCTATGGTGTTTACTCGGTGAGTGGATCACCTACCGATGATGGTTACCTCACTTCAGCAGATGGTAAATCTGCATTAAACACCGTGACGACTTCAGGAAGAGATGCTGCTGCTTACCTCGCATCTTATCAATGGGCTGAACTCAATCCCGGATTTTATTCTTTACCCAGAAGAATATTCCTGGGAGCTATTGTAGAATTTTAAAAATGAAGACATGCTAAATCGAAATAAATTTTTAAATATCATCTTCTTCATTGGATTGGCTCATTTAATGAATGCTTATCCAAATTATCCTATCAAACCATCCAAACTACAAGAACTTAAACAACGACTAAGCCCAAGAGCCGACTGTGCTCCATCGACTTCGTCCATTGATATGTCCATCAATAATGTAAGAGCTAGATTATTAGGCGGTGGGGATGTATGGTGGGATCTTCAAACTGGAAAATATATCGTTCCAAAAGTAAAACCGGGATCAGGCATACCTGAAGTTTCATCTATATTTTCAGGCTCCGTTTGGCTTGGTGGTTATGATCCGGTAGGCAATCTTAAACTGGCAGCACAATCTTACCGTACCGGAAGTCAAAACGATTTCTGGCCGGGACCTTTAGATCCCGTAAAAGGAACCATTGGTATTGACACTTGTGCTAAATGGGACAGGCAATTCCAGGTCCTTGGATCTAATATTGCTTTACATCTTAAGGCGTATGCCGATGCTTTGCTTTCAGGTACCCCGCTGGATTGTAAAAAAATTCCCCAGGATGTCCTGGGTTGGCCCGCCCGGGGAAATCCATATTTCAAAGGCATAAATGGTTTTGATTTGCCCAATACATCACAGGGATTAGCTGCTTTCTTTGATCGGGATGGCAATGGACTTTATAATCCTTGTATGGGAGACTACCCTATCATTGAAGTACGAGGATGTAATGCTCCTCAATATCCTGATGAGATGGTATTCTGGATTTATAATGATGCAGGAGGTATTCATACTCAGACGCAGGGCAAACCCATACAGATGGAAGTACAGGTTCAGGCATTTGCATATGCAACGAATGATGAGATAAACAATATGACTTTTCAACGGTATAAGCTGATCAATAGAGCTACTCAAAGTATCGATAGTACATTCTTTGCCATGTTTGTGGATCCTGATCTTGGATGTTATACCGATGATTATATTGGTTGCGATATTGGCAGATCTATGGCTTATGTCTATAATGAGGACGCCACAGACGGTGAGACTGGTTGTGCCTGCCCGGGTGGTATCAATACCTATTGTAACAATATTCCAATCCTGGGTGTAGATTATTTTAGAGGTCCCTTGGATGAATTTGGAAAAGAAATAGGTATGTCTTCATTTACCTATTACAATAATGCTGCGATAGGCAATTGGCCCAATGCCATGACAGATCCGGGCAACGCTCAGGAATATTATAATTATATGTCTGGTTCATGGAAAGACGGCACTCCCTTTTCTTACGGTGGAACAGGTTATAGTATTGGGGGAGCAAGAAACAATTATGCTTTCCCTGATCCTCCGAATAATGCACGAGGTTGGTCCATGTGTTCTGCAAATCTTGATTTTGGAGATAGACGTACCATTCAGGCCTCAGGACCTTTCCGCTTAGATCCTGGTGCTGTCAATGAATTAATTATTGGAGTGGTTTGGGTACCGGATCTGGATTATCCCTGTCCCAATATCGACCGGCTGACATCAGCAGATGATATTGCACAGGCTTTATTTGATAATTGTTTTGACATTACCGACGGACCCGATGCACCCGATTTAGATTTTATTGAATTGGACCAGGAACTCATTGTATTATTATCCAATGACGAAACCAAATCCAATAATGCACTTGAAGCTTATCAGGAACCTGATTTACAAGCTCCACATGGCGTGTCAGATAGTCTTTACAAATTTGAAGGTTATAAAATTTATCAATTAAAAAGTGCTGATGTAGGCATTTCGGATATCGATGATGTAAACAAAGCACGGCTGATCTTCCAGGTAGATATTAAAAATAATGTAAACAATATTTATAACTGGAAGTCCATACCTGATCCTAATTCGTCACAACCGATCTGGACGCCTGAGATTAAAGTTGAAGGTCAGGATGCAGGTGTCAGACATAGTTTTCAAATCAAAGAAGATCAGTTTGCAACGGAAGACCGCAGGCTGATCAATCATAAAAAATACTATTATACTGTCGTTGCTTACGCGTATAATAACTATCTCCCGTTCAATCCAAGGGAGGTATTAGGCCAACGCAAACCCTATCTCGAAGGAAGAAGAAATATCCGGAACTATGAACCGGTGCCCCGACCTATAGTAAATCAAACACTTCAATCAAGTTATGGTAATGGTTCTCAAGTCACCCGGTTAGATGGTATAGGCGCCGGCGGAAATTTCCTTGATATGACGGACTCTACGCGTAAAGCTATCATTGAGAAAAAGTTTGATGGTAAAATTGTCTACAAGCCAGGGCGAGGTCCTATATTGATTAAAGTTTTTAATCCCCTGGATGTAAAGGATGGTGAATTCACCTTGACATTTACTGACTCTGATCCTAATAATAGTCAACTGGACCCACCGGTAAGATGGCGGTTGGTGAACTCCAAAGATCCTAATAATGTAATCCTATCAGAAACTACACTGGACAAACTCAATGAACAACTGATCGCCAAATATGGATTTTCAATTACCCTGGGACAAACGATCGATGTTGGAGACGATCCTCAGAATTCCAATGGTGCTATCGGAGCTGAAGTCGCCTATAAAGAAACTACCAAACCACAATGGTTAGCGATAATACCAGATGGTGCTGCCCCTTTGAATTATATCAAAACAGGTAAAACAGAAATCGATTTTCTGTTAGATCAAAAATCTGCTTTGTCGACAATGAACGGGGGAAACTCATTTGTACCTTATTATCTTACGGATTATAGAGTTACCGATCCTACTAAAGCATACATCTCTCCTTCATGGATGGATCCTGCCAATGGATTTGAAGTTATGAGGGGGAATTCAGGATTTAGAATTCAAGATTTAAATAATGTCGATATCGTCCTTACTCCTGACAAATCACTCTGGAGCAGATGTGTCGTTGTAGAAACCGCATCGCCATTTTATTTTTCTACCAGTGTTGGATTGGGTATACCTACTTTATTGGATACTAAAAATATGGATTTGCGTAAAAGTCCGTCCGTAGGCAAAGAGGATGCTAATAGTGATGGAATTGCTGACAGGGATAATGATGGTGTAGGAATGTCCTGGTTCCCGGGATATGCAATAGATGTGGAGTCTGGTAAACGATTGAATATTTTCTTTGGTGAAAATACGGTCTATGATGGCAGACTGTTTCCCCAGGGATTTGCTGATGGAAAACCCAATGGAGGCGATATGATGTGGAATCCCACTTCTCAATCCATTATACAGACTGGTGGTGGAGCTAGTCTATTCAACTATTTACTAGGAGGTCAACATTTCATTTATGTCACTCATGTTGAATATGATGAATGTAAAACTTTGCGGGATCGTTTGACGCCAGGTGGAAGTATCCTTAAAAAAATACCCGGCTTAAGAGATGTTACCTGGACTTGTATTCCCATGGTTTCGACTGGTCAAAAATTGTTGGCTTATAAAGATGGGCTCATACCAAATGAAGTGACTATTAAAATGCGGGTACAAAATCCATATGCTGTTGCTGTTGGTACTAATTCCGCTAAAGGCCACCCATCTTATAAATTTAATATCTCAGGACAGGAAGCTCAACCATTAGCTGGACAAAGTATTCCTAATGCATTAAAACGAATTAACCTGGTGCCCAATCCTTATTATGCTTATTCAAGTTATGAAACAAATCAATTCACCAATATTGTAAAGATTACTAATCTACCTGCAAAATGTAAAGTCACGATTTACTCTCTGGATGGAAGATTTATCCGTGAATATAAGCGGGATGAAAAAGACGCACCTATCAAAGACCGGAATAATCCGGCCATACTCAATACTAAGTATGCACCGGATCTCGAATGGGATATGAAAAATGCCAGTGGTATCCCGATTGCGAGTGGTGTCTATCTTGTCCATATCACAGCAGAAGGCATCGGTGAGACTACGATCAAATGGTTTAATGTCAATAGAAAATTTGACCCAACGGGATTATGATTATGAGCAATGAAATCCGGAGTAAAAGATTATTTATTATCCTAGGACTGGTCCTTATAGTCACGCTATCAACCTATGCGGGCAATCCAGATCGTCAGGGCGAAGCAGGTGCATATGAACTTACTATTAATCCATGGGCCCGTGCGGCGGCATTGCATGGAATGCATACTTCCATGGTCTATGGTGTAGAAGCTATGTGGCAGAATCCTGCGGGATTATCAAAAATAAATAAAAGTGAATTTATGATTGGCCATATGCAGTATCTCAGGGGAAGTGATATCAGTTTTAATACATTTGGTTTTGCGCAAAAAACAGGCAAAAGCGGAGCCTTTGGATTTGTTTTGACTGCTATGGATTTAGGAGATATCCAGGTGACGACTACTCATTTACCGGAAGGTACCGGTGCCACGTATTCACCCAGCTTTTTTAATTTGGGATTAAGCTATGCCTATACATTTGAAAATAAAGTCTCTGTGGGCATTTTAGTCAGAGGTATTTCTGAAGCAACTTCAGACATCAGTGCATTTGGTTTTGCATTTGATGCAGGTGTACAATATGTGAATGGCCCTCAGGATAATTTTAAGTTTGGTATTTCTTTGCGGAACATTGGTTCGCCGATGAGATTTGGTGGTGAAGGCCTATCCTTTCAAAGTGCTAATCCTACGGGAGATGCTCCTTATGAACTTACCTATGATCAACGATCCGCCGGATTTGAATTACCTTCTATGTTGAATATAGGTACATCCTATGATCTCAATCTGGATAAACGAAACAGACTTTCAATACTTGCCAATTTTACGGCTAATTCTTTTTCAAGTGATGAAATAGGAGCAGGTCTTGAGTACGCTTTTAATAAAGTCTTTTTCCTCCGCGGAGCATACAAATACCAGTTCGGAAAAAGTGTATTGGAGAGAAATGTTTACACAGGTTTATCTGCAGGCTTTGGATTTGAAACCACGTTTAAAAAAGGTGGTGATCAGAAATTAGGAATAGATTATGGGTATCGCGCCACACAACCATGGAGTGGCAGCCATAATATATCTTTAAAGATTTCTTTATAATAACCGAAGTTTAATCTAAACTAAAGTGTGGATTATAGATTAGTCCTATCAAATTTCCCCAAGGATCGGCAACTGTAGCTACTTTGATTTCTCCCCCAACATCCTGAGGTGATTCTTTAGAACTTGCTCCCAATTCTATCAGGCGCTGATATTCCTTCTCAATATCTTCTACCCCCCAATAAGCTACACCGTTGGAGTCACTTTTTGGTGGTACATATCCATCCGGATTTAATCCCAATTCAAAACCTCCAATATTAAATCCCACGTAATAGGGCTCATCAAAATAAGGTTTAACATGAAAAGCTTTGCAATACCATTCTTTAGCAGCTTCCAGATCAGGTACCCGATACCCTGCTGTTCTCAATCCAAGCATTGGTGATTTCATATTTATTTATTCGATTTTTTAATTTCTTAATATCTTAATTCCACCTTTCACCTCCTACCTCACACCTACTTTTCAACTACTAAATTAATATCAACCGGATACCTTCCAAACTGTGCACCATACACAGCAATACCACCTCCATTATCCGATTGAATCTTCAGATCGAGATATCCCTTTTGTTTAGAGGATTGTAATGTACGCTGGGTTAATGGTACTTTAATAAGATATCCGTAAGATCCGGCTTCTCTGAGTTTTTTGTCTTTTAACTGACTATTCCATGACAATACTCCCCTATGATCTGCAGGGTCATCTGGCAATACCGTTGACATTGACTTCGCTCCATTCAAAAATATTGATATAGAAGATGGAAATGTAGTCTCATCCGTCATGGGATAAGAATTAGGATTGGATGATGGAGACACTTTTGATCCTAACATATAATCCTGGTTTTTATTAAATGCATTGGTTTTGTCTTTATCAAATAATTGTTTCGCAGACAATTCCATGA
>JBDTUE010000163.1:0-9652 GCA_040007895.1 Saprospiraceae bacterium
GCAGGAAGCTTCGTGGTAAACCAGGCAATGGTATTAGTCGTATCCTGTAAGACCGCTTTCATACATGGGTAATCCAATATTGATTTTTGTTCAGCAGTGATTTTCCACATGCGTTTTTTATTCTCTCCGGTCACTAAGAATTGTTTTCCAAAAAACTCCTGTGAATTGATCATGATATTATTTTTTGTATCAGAGTATAAGGTACTTTCAGGGGATTTCATCACCATTCGGATTTCGCCTCCGTTTTCATTTTGGTTATTGATATCAAGATCCTGGTTGCCTACCTGATTTTTATACACGGATTCAGTAGCATTAAACAAAAGGGATTTTTGAATGGAATGTGTCTGGGGCATTTTTTTCATCATCTCTGCATCGGCACCCTCCATATCGAGGTGCAGTTTGATCACTTCATTAAAGTTGACCGTGCCCGATGTTTGTGCCATCAAACTATTTACTAAACAAAAAGCGATTGCTAAAAAACAGAAATTTTTCATACCTATTGATTTTACTAATTAATTTTTTAAAGGAATAATGAGACAAAAATAGATCATTGATCTTTCATTTCAGGTTAATCAAGGTGGAAGCTAGGTTAATTAAGGTTAATGATATGTCCATCTCATTTGTTTTCAGATTAATTTTGCCTGGTGCTTAAACGAATGAATGAACAATGGATTACAGCTATGATGTGGATCAGTATGCTGCTATTGACTACTTTTCTGGGTCTTTACCTGTTTAAATCTTATAAGTCAGAACAGGAAAATCTAAAAAAAGAAGTTGGTTATTTATTCGTCAATGCAGTAAATAATATAGAAGGAGGTCTGATTAATGACTTAATTTTTAAAAAAGATACCTTCAGTAAAAAAATAAACTTTACACGTACATCCGAATCGGACTCTGTCAAAATTATGGTGATTGGTACACATGACAATAAAGAAGAACTTGTACCTAATCCAACGTTTATGCCTGGTCCTCATCGACCCCCAGCAGGAATGTCCAGTGAAAAAAATGTTTTTATTCGAAGAAAAATATCTGATGACCAGCGTTCGCTTCAACATGCGGAAGGAGTAATCTCGCTGATCTTTCGAACCGAATCAGATAGTATAGGATCTGACTCGGTACACCATCATTGGACCGTATTGACTAATCTCACAGACAGCTTAAAAGAAAAATTTGATGTCAATCTTAAAAAAGCCGGTCTTCCGGTCACCTATACCATTAATCAATATAAAGATACGATCAGAACCAGGTCTGACGAACCAACGAATGCTGCAGGCACTTATTATGATCTCGCTTCCGGGGAAAAATATGATGTACATCTTACGTCAAGTCATTGGTATATCTTTCAAAAACTTTTGCCTGAAATTGTATTGGCTTTGTTGGTATTGACTTGTCTCGGTCTGGCCTTTTATAGTATGTTTACTACGATCCGTCGTGAAAAAAATCTATTGGATGCCAAAAGTGATTTTATACAAAATATGACCCACGAACTCAAGACTCCAATCTCTACGGTGAGGGTAGCCCTGGAAGCTTTGTATGAGTTTGATGGTATGAATGATATCAAAAAAAGAGATGATTACCTGCGCATCTCCCAAAATGAGTTGGATCGTCTTTCTTTATTAGTAGATCGCGTTTTATCCATGTCCAAAATAGATAAAGCGTTACCCGCCGCACAAAAAGAGATTATCAATATGACCGAACTCGTTTCACATATCACAGATACCTTAAAAGTCCAGGCTGAAAAACAAAACACCAGAATTATCATTCATCAATCAGATCCTAATATCAGTATTTATGCAGATCCTCACTGGGTTTCCGGCATTGTTTACAATCTTCTCGACAATGCCATCAAATACAGTAATAAAGATGAACCCTCTATAGAAATTTTTATTCATAAGAAAAACGAACAAATAGAACTTAAAGTCCAGGACAATGGTCCGGGTATAGGCAGGGATCATCAAACAAAAATCTTTGAAAAGTTTTACAGGATCCCGCAGGGAAATATTCACACTGTCAAAGGTCATGGGCTCGGGCTCGCTTTTGTATGGCGCATTGTCAAAGAGATGGGCGGTAAAATTTCGATTGATAGTGAACTGGGCAAAGGATCTGTTTTTAACGTGACGCTGCCTTCCTGATATGATAAAGCTTTTGTACGTTGAAGACGAACCCAATCTGGCCAAGATCGTAAGTGAAACACTGTCTAGCAGGCAATTTGAAGTAAAACTTATCACCCGGGGAGATTATGCGCTTGCTGCTTTCAAGGAATTCCATCCGGATATCTGTGTGTTAGACGTGATGTTGCCTTATCTGGATGGTTATGCGGTAGGCCGGCTTATCCGTAACCAGGATGACAAAGTGCCAATTATATTTCTTACTGCCAAAAATCAAACAGAAGATGCTCTTGATGGATTCAGAAGCGGCGGTAATGATTATATCCGTAAGCCATTCAGTATGGAAGAACTAATTGTCAGAATAAAAAATCTGCTTGCGCTTACCAATAAAATTCAATCCGAACGGTTTGCAACTGAACTTAAACAAGATCATATTTCACTGGGTTCCTATCAATTTTATCAGGGAAGACAGGAATTATTGATCGATGATAAAATTAAACGATTGTCACATCGCGAAACGGAATTATTATCCATGCTTTTAGATAATAAAGAAGAAACGGTACTTCGTAAAAACATCCTGGATAAGATCTGGGGAGATGATTCCTTTTTTAATTCACGTAACCTCGATGTGTACATTACTAAGCTGAGGGACTATCTGAAAGAAGATCCAAAAATTCAAATTATTACTTTAAAGGGAGTAGGATACAGGTTGGTGGATTGAATCTGATTGGATCTTCAGAGAGTTCTGATTAAAAAATCTTAACACCTCTTTTCGGAACATTTAGATCAGTACTTACACTTTCTGAATAACTACACCCTTATGATATACCCTGCAAAAACCAAAGCCTTATTCTATCATTTAACCGCCATGATGATCTTTTCTTTGTTATTCATCTCCTGCTATAAGGACAATACGTATATGATCGTGAATGGATCGTACCCTGATTGTTCTTTTCCCGGATATACGGATACTATACAGGATAGATCACCGTTTCAAAGTAAGTCGCCCACCAGATTTGCTTACCTGATAAGGAAAGACAGTTCTGCTTATATCGTAGCGGATGCTTACTTATTAAACAAAAACTAATTTTTAAGTCATGAATGAACATGTAGCAAATTTGTTTTGTCTATTTTCTGGAATAGATTACTTATCGGATCAAAACAAAACAATTAAAATAACCCCTTATCATCGCCATCGGTGCAGTTGTACTCATAGCCTGGTAGTAGAAACATCAAATATAGCCTGGACGGAAAATACCGGAGAGCAATTTTTCTGTTGTGGTAAAATGCATTCCATCGTAAAGATTTTATTTAAACCAGATGCTTCTGTTCCATTATCGGAAGCTATAAAACTGGTGACCGATGTTATCCAGGTTGAAAACAAACTAATGTTATGGAAAAAACATATTAAGATGGCGGGAGAATTGTTATCGCCTTTTTAAGTGTAGAACGGCCTTTATTTCAGGAAAATTGGCCAATTTTATAACTTGATAGGTGATCATGCCCGCTAAATACTTCTTCATTCTTTTATTAATAAAAATTCAATGCCTTGCTCAGGCTCCTGACCGTTTAACATTCCATCATCTATCCAAAGAGAATGGTTTATCTAATAATGATGTGTATTTTATGCACAGGGATTCAAGAGGTTTCTTGTGGTTGGGTACACTGAATGGACTAAACCGATATGATGGATCCAATGTCAAAGTTTATAAATCTCCCTTTGCAGGAATTGATGGTGTAAACATTAAAAACATAATTGAAGATAGAAAAGGCAATTTATGGGTTGGCAGTGAATCCTCTTTGAATTTTTATGACCGGAAACTGGATAAATTTTCTCAAATGATTCCACCAGGAATAGATTCGATTAATTATTCTTTCCCGTATGCAATAGATGATCATGGTCTTTTATGGGTCGTAATCAATAAGACGCTTTATACGTATAATCCTGCTACCAAACAATACAACTGTATCCTGGAGAATACACCGGATTATCTTTCTGCTCCGCAACGCCATCCGTTTAATTCCATAAAAACAATTTTCACAGAAGGGGATGATCACATTGGACTAAAAAAAATAAGCATTAAAGATTATAAAATATCCAGGATTGAATTTTTTTTTAATGGTACTATTAATCAACCTGTCTTAAAAAACATCAATGAATACATATATCCTGAAAATGATTCAACGGTCTGGTTGACCGGTACTCCTTCGGGACTAATTAAATTTAATCCTATCCGAAAAGTTTGGGCCGTATTCAAACACGCTACGATTGAATCCTTTTCCAAAGTAGTTTCTTTAAAGGATTATCTTTTTATAGGATCCGGCAAAGGTCTGTTGGTATTTGATAAAATAACGAATCAGTTCATTAAACTTTTTAAAAACAATCCAACAGATCCTTATAGTCTGAAAACAAATTGGAATGAAGGACTTTACATCGACAATGAAAATAATTTGTTTTTATCTCAGCCCGGTGGCTTCGGGGTGGATTTTACTAATTTGGATAGGCCCATATCCGAACACTGGTTAGATTTTTCCACAGCCTCTTCATTAGGTTTTCAGGATAATCATATAAGTTTCATTCTCAACAATCAGGATCTTACTTATGCAAAGCTCCAAAATGATGGCACCCTGGTAATCAATAAAGCCGGTCAGGTAATCAAACAATTTCCGGGTAGGACGCCTTTATTTTGCGATTCAGATCAAAGGACCTGGTTATCCAATGGGAGAGATTTTATACTGGTCAATTTGAATAATCAAATCGTCAAACTCCTTTTTTTCAAAGATCTCGCTGGCCAAATGGGAGAAGGGATATATGGTATGACGGAAACTGAAAAAGGTTATTACCTCATAGTTTGTAACAAAGGGTTGTTTGAAATTCAGGAGTCCAATGCTACATTGCATTCTGTAGATGAATTTAATAAGAAGATCACACCTGCAAATTCTCCTATCTATTATGATAAAACTACAAAGCGGGTTTACCTCTGCAGGAACTGGAGGAATGAATTTTCCATTCTTGAAAAAAAGTCTGAAGCGTGGGTCCTTGTAAAAGAATGGACACCTCCGTTTCAAATAAATATGATCAGGTCCGGCAGAGATAAACATAAGCTATGGCTGGGGACTAATAAAGGGCTTGCTTTATTCGATCAGGATTCTATGACCTATCAATTAATAACTGAAAAAGATGGTTTACCTGACAATGCTGTATATGATATTTATGAAGAACCTAATGGCAATTATTGGTTGGTCAGCAATGGTGGTATATCCTATTATGAATTTCAGAAAAATAAATATCAGCTGGTAACTTCAAAACAAGGGGCGTATTCTGACGAATATGACTGGAACTGTTGTTTCAAATTGACGAATGAACGGATGGTATTTGGTGGAACAAATGGAATCACTGTAATTCCTTCATCCATTTTTAAGGAATATACCGTAAAACCTAAATTGGAAATCATCGGTATGAGTGCCAATGAAAAGCCTTTGAGTACCGCTGAATATATTGGAGAGTCCAGTAAAATAGAATTTTATCCCGATCAAAAATCCTTTTCGTTTGATCTCGCAGGCATTGATTTAGCAGGTAATGATGCCTTAAACATTGAATATAAATTAAATGGATTTGATCAACAAAGTATCTTTGCTAAAAACCCCGCTACTGCGCGATATTCCAACTTGCCTGGAGGCTCCTACCACTTTATCTCTAAGGTCCATTCCGGGACAGTGACTTCGGCAGAGAAAGATCTACTCATAGTAGTCCATGCTCCGTATTATCGATCCGATTGGTTTAAGAGCCTTGTATTCTTCCTGGTTTTGGGCATAAGTTATTTATTTTATAAAGCCAGGATTAAACAAATCAGGTTGGAAGCCAAAAACAAACTTGCAATCAGGAAAATTCGGGCAGAAGCGGAAATTGATGCACTTCGCAGCCAGATGAAACCACATTTTATTTTTAACTGCCTCAATACAGTCGACTCCTATATACTTCATCAGCGTACTCAGGCCGCCAGCGAATATTTAAACAAATTTTCAAAATTGATAAGAAGAATTCTTGAAAATTCAAACCAGGAATTCATTCCGCTGGATGAAGAAATATCAACCATTGAGTTATATATAAAACTCGAACAAGAAAGGAGCCATCCGAAATTTGAATATGAAATACATATTGATGAAAATTTAAAATTTAAAGATATCTATGTACCTACTCTTTTGATACAACCCTTTGTAGAAAATGCACTCTTGCATGGACTCAGACATAAAACTACCGGTACCGGATTATTGCAAATCCATGTGGAAGTATCCAATGATAAAATAAACTTTAGAATAAAGGATAATGGTATCGGACGCGAAAAATCAAGTGCGATTAATGATCATAAAAACCTTTCTAAAAAATCTCTGGGTCTGAAGATTTCACAGGAACGAATAACAAAAATTAACGAACTGCTTCCAGGTCAACATGCTTATCTCCTAATTCATGATTTAAAAATGGATTCCGGATTTGGTACAGAAGTCGAAATCAGTATTCCGATATTAAGTTCAAAATTACTATATCATGATCAAAGCCATACTCATTGATGATGAGCCAACGAGTCTGGATGCGCTAAAACTGAAAATAGGTCAGGTCGACGCGCAAGTAGATATTCTCTCCACTTTTTTTTCTGCACAAGAAGCATTACCTGCTTTAAAGGATCTCGATCCGGATGTAATCTTCCTGGATGTGGAGATGCCTGAAATGAATGCGTTCCATTTTTTAGATCAGTTGCCTCATCGGACGTTTGAAGTGATTATCACGACAGCCCATGATGAATATGCCATCCAGGCTGTCAGACAAAGTGTAGTCGATTTTTTATTAAAACCAATTAATAGCTCAGAATTGGCTTTTGCCATTGATCGGGTAAAACAGAAAATTAAAGCTAAAAAACAAAACCAATCAGGTAGTACCCATAAAATCAATGCTCTTTTTGATAAGATCCCGGTTCCTTCTATGCGGGGATTGTTGTTTTTGCCTGTTAAAGATATTTTGTATTTATCGGCCGATGGAAACTATACTACCATCCATATGGCAAATAAACAAAAAATCATTTCCTCTAAACTACTTAAAGAATATGAATCCATGCTTGACTCCCTTTTCTTTTACAGGATACATCATTCCACCATCCTCAACTTGTCCTACATCAAGGAATATATTAAAGGAGAAGGCGGAAGTGTCTTGTTGACTGATGGTACTTCGCTGGAGGTTTCTAAGCGTAAGAAGAAAGAATTCCTGGAAGTCCTGGGCTTATAAATCTTCCATCTACACATTTAATCTTACCACTTATACAGGGAGGTTTTGTTTCGAATTAAGATTAAATTAATTTAGAACAAAATTTAAGTAGACAGGTTATTGACTATGCCTGAGCAGGATCAAAGATGATTGCTCTATTCATCTTAATAACTTCAGTGAAATTTTACCTGCAGTAAGCCTATACATTCATTATGATTAATTTACTTTACAAATAAATTTTGCACCATGAGACCTTTAATAGCATTTTGTATTCTCTTTTCCTGTGCTTGTGTAGCTTATGCTCAGCACTACACTTTTTACGTAGATAAAAATGATAGTAATAAATTAAAGGATCCCTGTGGTCACCCGGTCCGGCTTATAGGGATCAATAAAATGAGTATATTCAGCTTAGAGGCTGAAAAAGAGGCCAGATACTTTGAAGAAATAGCTAAAACAGGATCCAATTGTGTACGGATCGTGTGGGCTGCCAGGTATCCTATAGAGGTCAATGACAAAAAAGATTTTCTTGGAGCTCCCACCACAGATTCCACATTAGAAAATCTTATAAAAAAATGTATTCAACATCGTCTTATACCTATCATAGAAGCCCACGATGCGACCGGGGACTGGAGCTTAAGAGAACGCGTAATGAATTTATGGGAAAGACCCGAAATTATTAGCTTGATCAAAAAATATGAAAACTACATCATCCTAAATATTGGAAATGAAATCGGAGGATCCACAGGTTCGGCGAATGAATCAAATCAAGAATATGTCATATGGTATAAGGATGTCGTATCGCGAATGAGAAACAAAGGACTTCAGGTTCCATTGATGATTGATGCTCCTGAATGGGGCAAAAACATGACAAGAATGAGTGAAGTTGGAAACGAACTCCTCCAATTTGATTCCAACCTGATTTTTTCAGTGCATACTTACTGGTCCAATTATGATATCTATAATCAATCAATGACGCCGGCAAAATTTATTTATGGACAGTTTGAAAAAGTCAGAGGATGGCCTATGGTCATCGGTGAATTGTCTAAATATGGAGGTGATGGCGATGATACCCTAATCCATTGTGGCGATAATAATATCGTGAGCTTTGATACCATAGCAATGGCTTGTAATCAATATGGTTTTGGTTATATAGCCTGGGAGTTTGGACCAGGCAACGCCGGGGGTGGTGATACCTTATGTTACAAAATGGATATGACTTCAAATGGTACATTCGATTCACTAAAAACTTGGGGACTGGATATCGTCAACAAACCTTATGGAATAAAAGCAAATGCTATAATACCTGACTATTTTAAATCAGACTGTCAATGTGAAAATGTAGTATTAACAATAACCACTGTTTCATCAGGAAATATATCCAGGTTAAACCTAAAGCATCGGTATGATTGGAAAAGCTCCAGTACGAATATCAGTTCATTTATATTGGAAATAACTAAAGCTGTTCCAGGGCAGTCTGTAACTGTTAGATCAGAAAAATTTACCTGGTTGCCGATAAATGACTCACATTCGAAAACGCTGGGAATGTATGAGACTGCGCAATTAAAAGTTATACGTAAAGGAAGAAGAGCAGCTTGTCATGTAAGGCCAGTTTCGTTTCAATAGTAAATCCTCCAAGCAATAGGCATTGACAATAATCGCTGTCGCCTAAAAGAAATCTGAAATACATATCAAAAAGGAAATTTCGATTTGGATTTCATTCTGATTTGAATTCCTTCCGCCACTTATACACTCTTCCCTCCCACTTATACACTGCTCAGTTTCCCAGGTAACTATTTTTTCAACTGCAACATATTAATGTGTTAGCAATGATTAAAATAAAAAAACATGCTTGCTTCAAGCTTTTAATTAAAGAATACAACTAAGTAAAATCTCTAAACAATTTTAATAAACTTAAAAAACTATTCAACATGATACACTCAAAAAACAAAACCAGCGTTAAGTCAGTCTTTAATTACGCAACATGGAGTTTCCTCCTAATCCTTTTAACGGTAAAACCAATGGCTCAACGCGCCACTATTGATGTTTACCGGATTATTCAAAAAGGGGGTGACACTACTATAGTCTGCTCTTTGCCCGTGTATAAACCAAGCATAAATCAGATTACTTCATCTCCTAACAATTCAATAGTACCTAAACGAATCATCAAAGACAAAACAAATAAATAAATTTTTTAATCCTGATAGAGTCAATAAAACCACTACACAATAGCACACACCATGAAACCATACAATATGAAATACTCATAGCTGTGAAATAAAATCAATAA
>JBDTUE010000164.1:0-9598 GCA_040007895.1 Saprospiraceae bacterium
CAACCATAGACTCAAAACAAACCAGATGGGACTTAACATATTTTATTCAATTAATAATTTAGGAATTCTAATCGGTGTAAGTTTATTTTACTTTAAAATTTATATGAATTTATTAACTATTTGAAACAAATGGTTTAAAGAAGTAGGACTTTCCAAATTATTATTTCCACCGAAACTTCAATAGTTTATTATTAGGAGGTTATAGATCCTTGACAATGGTTATATATATGGTTGTTAAACCGCCCACTTCCAGATTTTGAGGGAAGTAAAAATAAATTAGTTAGGGGGAGACTCATTACTCTTAGATAATTCCCTGCAGTTTAAGGTAACCTTTCAGTTAAAAATGAGTTGACACTTCAATGGGTGCATCATCTCCCATTATTTCCATTTAATTAAATGATTATGTTTAAAAGTTCTTTTTCCACAGGACACTTCGTGAAAATTGCCTGGAGAAATGCGGTAAAAAATCCACTGTTTTCTATTCTTAATCTCATAGGCCTGGCTTCCGGCTTAGCACGTATAATGATGATTTACAATCTCAGATATTTCAATGCACCCAAATGATTCAATTACCGTCCGAAAACGTACACCCCTTACGGATAAAAGGATTTATAAACATTTGATTTACAGCAATTTCTAGTTTGGTATAAATGATGGATTCTCAAGACTGGATATTTTAACCTTAAAAATCTTTGTTCATGTTCAAGCATCACCTTATCATCGCAATTCGAAATATCGCCAGACACAGGAGCTCATTCCTGATTAATTTATTGGGTTTGTCTACGGGTCTTACTTGCGCCATGTTGATTTTTTTATGGGTCCATGATGAAATGAGCATGGATAAATTTCATGTCAATGATCATCAATTGTATCAGGTGATGGAGACCAGTGTAGAAAATGACAAAATCCTGGTAAATCCACATACTCAGGGGTTATTGGCTGACGCCATGGCAAAAGATTTGCCTGAGGTAGAATCAGCTGTTTGTTTTGTCTCCTTAGTCAATGAGGGATTTGAGGTTACATTAAAAACACAAGAAAATAAAATTATAAAATCCGGTGGTGTCTTTGCAACGGAAGATTTTTTTAAAATGTTTTCCTATGATTTAATTCAGGGACAGCCATTGCAAGTACTCCAGAACAAAAACGCTATCGTCGTCTCCAGAAGCCTGGCTACTTCATTATTTGGTAAAGATGTCAACCCTGTCGGTAAAATCATTGAATGGGAAGCAGTCGGCCTTAAGAGCTCAACGCAAGTAAGTGGGGTATTTGATGATGTACCGGCTCAGAGCACACAAAAGTTTGATTTTGTATTGAGTAGAGCATCCTTATTAGAGCTGCTGCCTCAATTTAAAGAATGGTATAATGAAGGTACCAACACGTTTATTCAATTAAAAGCAGGTACTGATGTCACTGCATTTAATAAAAAGATTAAGGACTTTATACGGACTCATCACAAGGACAATATGTTTTCACTTTTTGTGCGGCCCTATTCCAGTACTTATTTATATGGAAAATATGAGAATGGAGTTCAGGCCGGAGGAAGGATAGGTTATGTAAGGCTTTTTTCTCTCATTGCTTTTTTTATACTGATTATAGCCTGTATTAATTTTATGAATTTATCTACTGCCAAAGCATCGAGGAGGCAAAAGGAAGTAGGTATTAAGAAAGCAGTTGGATCTTCCCGCGGATCATTGATTACTCAGTTTTTAACTGAAGCCGTATTGGTGAGTTTATTCTCTTTGTTTGTTGCATGTGGAATAGTTTATATTTTATTGCCTCAGTTCAACCATCTTACCGGCAAATCACTTCACATCGATTTTGAATTGTCTTCTGTTCTCCTTATGATTGGAGCAACGATCGTGACCGGACTGATATCCGGTAGTTATCCGGCTTTATATCTTTCCGGGTTTAATGTGGTAGCAATCATTAAGGGTAAAATAAAAAATTCCTTCGGAGAAATTTTTGCCCGCCAGGGACTTGTCGTGTTTCAATTTGTCGTCTCCTTGTTATTAATCATAGCAGTCATGGTTGTATACAGGCAGATGAAGCTCATTCAAACGATGAACCTGGGATACGATAAAGCTAATGTCGTATACTTTGACAAGGAAGGAAACATCAATACCAATACGAGTTCATTTTTAACTCAACTCAGGAATATTCCGGGTGTACTTAAAGCATCTACCATTAATGGAGGTATTGCCCAATCGACCGATCCGGCTACTACCTATGGTATTGATTGGCCTGGCAAACCAGCCAATGACGTAACTAATTTTTCAGTCCGATCCGTAGATCTCGATCTTATTGAAACATTAGGTATTCAAATCAAAGAGGGAAGGAGTTTTTCTAAAGAATTTGGTGATGAAGAAACCAAACTTATATTTAATGAAACAGCCATCAATGCCATGGCTTTAAAAGATCCAATTGGCAAACAAGTTAAGATGTGGGGCAAGGATATGACGATTGTAGGAATCACTAAAGACTTTAATGTCAAATCCATTCATGAGGCCATTCCACCCCTGGTATTCAAGTATTCACCTAAAGATGGCTTGGTTGTAATGGCTAAAATAGCAGCCGGTAAGGAAAAGGAAACACTGGCGCAGATGGAAGCGCTTTACAAACAAGTTAATCCTGGTTATGATTTTAAATATTCTTTCCTGGATGAACGATACCAGACATTATATCAGGCAGAGAAAAGAGTATCTGCATTGGCCAGGTATTTTGCCGGTTTAGCTATCATTATCTCCTGTCTTGGATTATTTGGATTAGCTGCTTTTAATGCGGAAGTGCGGGCTAAAGAAATAGGGATAAGAAAAGTATTAGGAGCTGGTATTGCAAATGTAGTTTATTTATTATCCAAAGATTTTATGAAGCTCGCATTGATTGCTGTTGTGATTGCTTTTCCGTTTGGATGGTGGGCCATGAATGAATGGTTGAGTGGTTTTGTAACCCGGGTAAAAATGGACCCATCTGTTTTTATTTTTGCCTTTGTAATTATTTCAGGCATTACATTATTGACCGTCGGATTCCAGGGAGTAAAGGCGGCGATAGTTAATCCGATAAGATCATTGAGAACGGAATAGAAGGGAAAGGGCGAAAAGGTCAAAGGTGAAGGGGAAAGGCAAAAGGGTGCAGTACTAAAGGTGAACGGGAAATATACTAACTCTAAGTTAAAGAAGATAAAACTACAATGACAATGGATCAAAAATATCAGTCGTTTGAAGATTTAATTATTTGGAAAGAAAGTATGAAGCTTAGTGTTGAGATTTATAAATTGTTTAAGTCATGTAAAGATTTTGGATTTAAAGATCAAATTCAACGATCAGCCATATCGGTGCCTTCAAATATTGCGGAAGGATTTGAAAGACAAACTGATAAAGAATTTGTTCAATACCTCTACATAGCAAAAGGATCTAGTGGAGAACTAAGAACTCAAATTTATTTAGCAATCGAATTGGGATATATTGAAAATGAACTTGGTTTAAATTTAATTGAAGCAACTAAAAAAATATCAGGTATGATATATCGATTAATTCAAACAAGAAAAAATAAACCTTCTGCCCCTCTTAACCCTTAACCTTTCACCTTTTTACCTTTTATTCATGATCGAAAATTATTTAAAAATCGCCTGGAGAAATCTAATAAAAAATAAAGGCTACAGCCTTATCAATATTGGGGGCTTATCCGTAGGTATGGCCGTCGCTATATTGATCAGCCTTTGGATACAAGATGAACTGTCGGCCAATAAGCATCATAAAAACTATTCTTCGCTTTATCAGGTGATGATGTACCAGACTTTTGATGGCAGAAGGGGAGCCCAGGAAGCATTGCCTTATCCTATGGGGCCTGAATTAAAAGAAAAGTATCCCGACTTTGCCGGTGTAGCCATGTGTGATTGGGGTGGCAGGCATTCTTTAGGTATTAACAATCAAAAATTTTTGAAAGAAGGACATTTCATTGGACAGGACGCTATCAATATGTTTTCTTTCAATATTGTGGATGGAGATAAAGATCCACTTAAAGATCCTTATTCCATTGTACTTACATCAAAGCTTGCTAAAACGATCTTTGGAGATGAAAGTCCAATCGGAAAGACTATAAAGATGGATAATATAGTGGACTTACATGTTTCTGCAATAGTGGCAGAGCAACCTAAAAATGCCACACTTCAGTTTGATTTTTTAATCCCATGGCACTTGCAGGAAAAAATATACCCAGGGACGAAAAACCGGATCACTCAGTGGGGAAATAATTCATACCAGGTATTTGTGCAGTTAAAGGAAGGAATACTTCCTCAAAAGGCAAATAATAATATAAAAGATGTGGTGCTAAATCATCTGTTGAATGAGGCTAATATTAAAGATTTAGTCAAGCCGGAAGTTTTTTTACATCCGATGTCTAAGTGGAGACTTTATTCTGAATTTGAAAATGGAAAGAATACCGGAGGATTTATTAAATATGTCAAATTGTTTGGACTATTTGGATTATTTATTTTAATCATTGCCTGTATTAATTTTATGAATCTTAGTACAGCCCGTTCAGAAAAACGTGCTAAAGAAGTAGGCGTGAGAAAAGCAGTAGGATCCATGAGAGAGCAGCTCATTGGACAATTTTTAAGTGAGTCGCTTTTAATTGCCTGTATGGCGTTGATCGTATCCTGGGTTATTGTTTTTATTTCATTGCCTGATTTTAATTCACTTACCGAAAAATCGATTACAGTTCAGTTTAATCAACCTTCCTTTTGGGCG
Organism: Saprospiraceae bacterium; assembly: GCA_040007895.1. Taxonomy (GTDB): domain Bacteria; phylum Bacteroidota; class Bacteroidia; order Chitinophagales; family Saprospiraceae; genus JADJLQ01. Next base: position 4,746 of record JBDTUE010000164.1, read on the forward strand.
ATGATGGTATTATTTACTTTGTTTACCGGTTTGTTAGCAGGAAGTTATCCAGCGCTTTATCTGTCTTCGTTTAATCCCGTACAGATTTTTAAGCGAGGAGTGCAAGTTGGAAAGAGTGCCGTATTACCACGCAAAATGCTGGTGATCATTCAGTTTACTTTTTCGATAGTACTGATGATAGGAACTATTGTAGTTAATCAACAAATTCAATATGGTAAAGACCGGCCGATTGGATTTAATAATAAGGGCCTCGTGGTAGTGGATATTTCCAGGGACTTAAAAAAGAATTTTGAACCACTAAAGAATGAATTGATTGCCTCCGGGATGGTTACATCTATCTGCCAATCCAGTTCTCCACCGTATCAGATATGGAGTAATAATAATGGTTGGGAATGGAAAGGATCCACACAAGAAGATAAAAGTATTATTTTTAATACGATTGCCACCAGTTATGATTATCTCAAAACGATTGGTATCCCATTAAAAGATGGACGTGATTTTTCAAGAGATTTTGGAACTGATTCAACAGGAGTCATTTTAAATGAAGCGGCTGTTAAACGCATGGGTTTGAAAAATCCGATCAATGAATTAGTCCGATGGAATGGTTCAGAACGAAAAATCATTGGAGTTGTACCTGATGTGAATATGGCATCTCCGTTTAGTGCAGTTGCTCCATTGACGATTATCTTTGACAAGGAATGGGTAAACTGTGTGGATATCCGGTTGAATCCCGGGATGTCAACTTCTGAAGCTATAAAAAAAATCAGTCCCATTTTTGATAGCTATAATCCGGGATCTCCGTTTGATTATAAATTTACAGATACAGAATATGCAAAGAAATTTAATTATGAAGAATTAATTGGTAATCTTTCATTGATCGTTTCTATCCTGGCTATTTTTATTTCCTGCCTTGGTTTGTTTGGGTTGGCTTCCTTTATGGCTGAGCAACGTACTAAAGAGATTGGTATTCGTAAAGTATTTGGTGCATCGATAGCGAATGTATGGGGTCTGCTTTCTCAGGATTTTGTACGCCTGGTAGTTATTTCTTGTCTGATAGCTTGCCCCATTGCTTATTATGGAATGAATACCTGGCTGGAGAATTATAAGGAATACAAAATTGATATTGGAGCCGGGGTATTTGTATTGGTATTGATGTTGGCTTTGGTGATTACACTGATCACTGTTAGTTTTCAATCTATCAAAGCAGCCATTGCTAACCCGATAAAAAGTTTAAGAAATGAATAAAGAGGTACGAGCGGCGAGCAATGAGCTATCAGCAAACTACTTCTCGTTACTCACAGCTCACAGCTCATACCTGGTACCTGATACCCTTCACCTTTTCATCTATGTTTAAAAATTATTTCATAACCAGTCTTCGCTCCATGTGGCGATACCGGTTATTCACTGGTCTCAATATATTTGGTATCGCTATAAGTATCAGTGCATGCTGGATGGTATATGCTATCGTGCGACATGAATTTAGCTATGATCAATCCCTACCTGGCAAAGAAAGTATATTTCGTATCGTAAGTGGGTTCACACACGATGAAAAGGAATCGTATAACGGAGGAGTTTCAGCTCCAATGTATCAGGGTATTCGTGCAGACCTTAATGAAATAGCCCATGTAGTTCCAGTATTTGAACAATGGCGAACTTCAATTCAGATTAATAACCCCACCGCATCACCAATAATTATTGAAGATCCTACTCAAATTGTATCTGTTGATTCAGCATATTTTAATATGTTGCCATATACTTGGTTGGCAGGTAATCAGCATACGGCATTATCAGCTCCGGAAAGTGTAGTATTGACGGAAAGCAGAATGTTACAATATTTTCCTGGCAAATCTCCGTCTGAAGTATTGAATCAAACGTATACTTCTTACGGATTAAGAGATACCATGCAAAAGACGGTTGCCGGAATAGTTGCAGATTTTCCGGAGACTTCTGAATTTCTTTCTAAAGAATTTTATTCTCTTGTTCCTGAGGTATATAAATTGGTTGAATGGACCAATACGAATAGTTCTGATAAATTATATCTACAACTAGATCCTCTGGCAAAGCCGGAACATGTCAACACTATGATTCAAAATCTAGTTGAGGAAAAACAAAAAGAATTTTCCATTTCAAGAAATCAACCATTCACCCATTCCCGGTGGTTTGAAATATTACCTTTAAAGGATATTCATTTTTTTACGGTATTGAAAGAACGGAATGTACATAAGGTCAGCAGGCCAGTGATGTATGGACTGGCCGGCATAGGATTGTTTCTCCTGGTCCTGGCTTGCATCAACTATATAAATATGAGTGCGGCTCAAATGCCACAACGCGCAAAAGAAATAGGAGTTCGTAAGACATTAGGCAGTAGCCAATGGTTACTGATAGGTCCGTTTTTAATGGAAACATTTCTGATCACTGCTTCTTCATCTTTCATCGCATTTTTACTCGGACGTATTGGTTTTTGGTTGCTTAAAGATCTGATGCCTGCAGGACTCGATCCTACAGAAAATATTTTCGGTCTATCTATATTTGTAATGATATTGATTGTATCCATCACCATAATATCGGGTCTTTATCCTTCCTGGTTAATCACTCGTGTAAAAACAGTGAATGTTTTTAAAAATGATTTAATCAATCGTACGACCGGTTCTAAATTCAGGATGCAAAAGGCATTGATTGTTTTTCAATTCGTCATTGCTTTGGTTTTTATCCTGGCTGCCTTCATAGGTGGAAAACAGTTGCAATACACGCTCAAAAGGGATATGGGATTTAATAAGGATGCCGTGGTTCTGTTTGATATTCCCTGGAAATTGCGCACCACTACTTCTTATGAAGGAAAAAAATTGGCGTTGATGAATGAATTAAAGAAAGAATCGGGAATTCGAAATATCTCCCTGGGTACAGCTCCTTTATTCGATGGATATAGTTCCAGTCTATATACCTATACACAGGAAGGTAATGAACCGGTCAAAAGGCAATTGTTTAAGAAATGGGTAGATACAGCTTATATCAATTTATACGATATGGAGCTGTTGGCGGGTCGCAACCTTTTACCTTCTGATACGACCAATGAATTAATAGTAAATGAATCCGCCGTTAAAGCATTTGGTTTTACTTCAGCCAGTGATGCCATTGGCAAAATGTTGAAACAAGGTGATCGACCGATACCCATCGTGGGAGTGGTAAAAGATTTTAATATGCAAAATTTTTATTCCACCATTGATCCGGCGGCATTGATGTCTGATCAGAGTAATATGCGATCGTTTAACATCAAATTAGATAAGAATCATTCGGAACAGTGGCCAAAGATACTTCAGACTATTGAAAAGAATTGGTCTCAATTTTTCCCAGCGGGAAGTTTTCAATACCGTTTTTATGATCAAGCGATCGAACAACTTTATATTCAGGAGCATCATATGGCGAAGTTGATCAATCTGGCGACAGTCATTGCTATTTTGATCAGTTGCCTGGGTTTGTTTGGACTGGCTACACTTTCTGTTTTCCAAAAGACCAAGGAAATCGGTATCCGCAAAGTCCTCGGTGCATCAGTGAATGGTATCATCCGCTTATTATCTATAGAATATATTTGGTTGATCTTATTAGCACTTTTGATTGCATCCCCTTTAGCCTGGTGGGCAATGAATAAATGGTTATCGGATTTTGCATACCGGATAGAGATAGAATGGTGGATGTTTAGTCTGGCTGGAGTAATTGTGATGGCTATAGCATTACTGACGGTGGGTTACCTGTCTGTCAAAGCTGCAATTGCAAATCCAATAAAATCATTGAGAACGGAATAGTAAAAAATGAAAAATGAAGAATAAAGAATGACGAACGAAGCGAATTGCGAATTACAAAGCCCGAGAGTCGGGAAAGACGGGAAAGTCCGTAAGTCAGCAGGATTAACCCTTAACCATTGATCATTAACCATTAACCATTGCCCATTAACCATTAACCATTGCCCATTAACCATTAACCATTCCATCTATGCTCAAAAACTATCTCAAAATCGCCTGGCGGAATTTACTAAACAATAAATCGATGTTTGGTATTAATGTACTTGGATTAACCATTGGTTTGGCTACTTGTCTTATCATCACATTATTTGTAGTCGATGAATTAAGCTATGATCGCTTTAATGAAAAGGCAGATCAGATAGTCCGTGTTTATTTTCATGGAAAATTAAAAGATGAAATAATAAATGAACAAACCATTATGGCTCCTGTGGCTGCAGCCTTTAAACGGGATTTTCCGGAGGTGCAGGATGTCACCCGGATCGGAATGGTAAAAACTAATACGAAAGTAATCCTGGGTGACCATGCTGAATTGTGATTAGCAAAACATTTCATAATTTAATATTTATAAAAGTCGTATCCATTACAATTTTCGCGAGTTTTAAATATTTTGGGTTAGTATGTGCATCGAGCCTGTTGATGATCAGGATTATTCATTATTGGGTGTGATAAATTATTGATTTATTCAAGAGCAGACCTTAAGAAATTACGGTTAAACTCATTATATTTTTTATTTATATCTATCATCTGGATATAAAACCGAAAAGTTAAGAATTGATTTCCTGCAAATTGATTCACCGACTGTCCGAAAACGTACACTAAGGAATTTACAAAGTGGTGTAACCAATGGATTATCAATTAGATATGGTTTTGGTACAAATCCTGAAAGATAAATGAGGTATGAGGTATGAGGTACGAGCACACCTGATACCTGATACCTGATACCTCTTACCTCAAACCTCAACAACATGCTAAAAAATTATTTCTCCACAGGACACTTTGTGAAAATCGCATTCCGGAACCTGATGAAAAACCGGACGTATAGTTTTATCAATATCA
>JBDTUE010000165.1:0-9547 GCA_040007895.1 Saprospiraceae bacterium
TCTTTGCGCCTCTGCGTCTTTGCGAGAAATTCCTCCCAAACAAGATGATACTATCATAAAAATAAAAAGGGCCTCCAATCAGGAAGCCCTTTCATATAAATCATGCAATGAATTTTATTTTTGACTGAACCATAATTCCCTGGTATGATAGTCGAGATCACTACCACCCAATTTATTTAAAGTTTCAAGATTCCAGACATATTCTGAATTGTATCTGGGCCTTACCCGGTAGGCTGGCTTATTATTATTGCCACTTGCCAATGGATTAGGTAATTCAAATCCTTTATAAACATTCGGGTCATAATGATACCTGCGCATATCTACCCAGGATTCAATGGATCCGATGACCCAAAGTGAAATATATTTTTGCATCATGATGTCACTGATCTTCAAATCTGCTGCCACCTGTGGAATGGCAGCACTGCTTAAATATGCATCTCTGTTGGCCGCAGAGACTTTGCAAAAATCCATATGAGCAGTAATACCTTTTTTGAATGCATCAAGGGCCATATTCTTATCTCCTTTGATGAAAGCAGCTTCTGCTTTCATGAATTGTAATTCAGGATAGGTGATGATATAATGCGCTGCATTATTGAAAAAGACGTATTTATTATTGGGTTGTGCTGTGGTAGCTAATGCAGGAGATCCACCCCATAAGGTAGGCATACGTTTGGCATCATCTGTTGCAAAGGTGGTGTCCACTTTGGATGGAGTAATTCCCCTGAATATTCCATCAGGACTTGCAGTCATCATCAATGATATTCTTGGATCCACCACTCCTTTAAATACAGCGCCATTCAACAGACTTACAAAAAATTTAGTGGGTCTGAAATTGGTCAGATTAGCCCTTAATGGTCCGTAAAAATTAGCATCTGTAGAACTTGTGCCTGCATGAGGAATTGCAAAATTATCTGCATTGGAAGACAGAGATTTATCCACATATTCTATTACTTTATCCGGAGTATAAATCGATTTATTGGAAAGATGATTTGCATTCCGGGCAAGGATCGCATACACAAATTTTATCCACTTATCCCGTTTGCCTTTGTATACCAGATCTCCACGACCAAGAGACGCTTCATCGACACCATCTCCGGTTTTATTCAGATTTTCCAAGGCAAGACCACATAATCGAATCACCTCTGCATAGATCTCCGGTTGACTATCGTAATCAAACACATATCGATTGGGTTCCCAGGCTTCTTTTAATATAGCTTCGCCATGATAATCTGTCAGCGTCTGCCAACTCCATGCACGAATTGCATAGGCTGCACCTACATAATCCCATTGACCTTTAGCTGATGCATCTTCTATAATGACATCTATATTTTTTCCAATAGACCAATAATGTGATCTCCATATTTCTCCACCACTATCACTACCACTCACAAATCCGTGAAGATCCCATACATTATTAGCTGTACGGGTTGACCAGTTTTGAATATAAGCGCCTATAAACCGGGTATCAAATGCTTCACCTCGGGCCATCTGACCTAATACAGGCGGAAGCACTGCAAATCCCTGTGCCACCTGTGGATTGCGTGGATCAAAATTTACATCCAGGTAGTCCTGGCACGAAGCGGCAATCAATAGCAAACAAACCAGCGATGATTTATATATATTTTTCATGATTTTCATTTTTAATTTGATTGAATAAAAATTATAAGCCAAGGCTTAGTCCAAATGAAAATGTTTTGGGTAAGGATAATTTTCCATAATCAAAACCATAACCTCCTGCGCCTCCGGTGGCAGGAGTAGTACTGCTTACGTATGGGTCTGCTCCGGAATAATTGGTAGACAAAAACAAATCAGTACCATTTACAAATATGCCCAATGATTTGAAAACACCTGAAGTTTTGAATACACTGGCAGGGAATTCATACCTTAATGTAAGATCCCTTAATCTTAACCAGTTAATATCTCTTTCCACAAAATCTTCCGGTTGAATGGAAGTGGTATAATAAGTAGAATTGGTAAATGCATTAATCTCTTTGGTATTGATCGTTGGATTTTCTGATTCTTCTTTGCCATCTTTAACTACTCCTTTAACAACGAAAGGTTTTTCGCGATCGGGAATTTTATTACTTAAGCCACTTCGTGCAAGAAAGAATTCGTTACCATTAAATATATCTCCGCCTTTACGCACTTCAATCAGGAATGAAAGACTGAGATTCTTTTTAAATGAAATTTTATTGACAAATCCCAGATTAAAATCAGGATTGCGATCTCCAATAGGTAAAAAATTTGAATTAGGTAATGGCAGGCCTGTAGTAGCATCTACGAGGATATTTCCCTTGCTATTTCTTAAATAACTAAATCCGCCAATAGCTGTAGCTGTACCTGCTCCACGACTATTGAGAGGAGCATAAAATCTATTGGAAGCAGAATTGAAACGGGCTGCAAGGATACTGGCTGGTGAAAATGCACTTGACCTCGCATTGTCATATACCCAGGTATCAGAATTATAATATTCACTCACTTGAGCTGGAAGGCTTTTAACTGCAGTGGAATACGTAGTAAAATTGAATGTCATATCCCAATCAATAGTATGGTTACGAATTGGTTTTAATCCAAGCTGTACCTCCCATCCTTCTGTATTTAGATCACCACCATTGACTAAACCAAAAACAAATCCAGTTCCATAACTCAATCGCTGCGTTACGATCTGATCAGATATACTTTTGGAAAACCATGCTAAGTCCAGGTTAATCCTTCCTTTATAAAATGAAAAATCACCACCTACTTCATAACTCTGTACTGTCTCAGGTTTTAATGCGGGATTGTCCCCAAAAAAATCAAACAAAAATCCTCCGCCGGTTGATGTCTGCGGTACCAGTCTTGCCTGGATTTGATAAGCCGGTGCCGGGTTGCCCACTTCCGCATAAGATGCTCTCAATTTGGCAAAGGACAAGAAATTTTCATGATTTTTGAAAAACGGCATATTACTCAATAAGATGGATACTCCCGCTGAAGGATAGAAATACGACCGATTGGAAACAGGTAAAGTGGAGGACCAGTCATTCCTTCCGGTAAGGTTAAAGATCACCAAATCATTAAGGTTGATTTCAGCTTTGGCAAATGTTCCAAGTAGTCTTGTGCGTCTAAGGTTGCTTTTATCCCGTTGAGTGGTAGGATCTGTATTGTTCAAACTATTAAAATCAGGTAAAAAAAGCTTCTCTCCATAAGCCGCATTGATATCCGTTTCCCGGTCATCAATGGATGTGCCTGCAAGGAGCACACCACTTAATTTGCCGATGTTTCCTTTTGCCGTAGCAAATAAATTTCCATTAAGAATTTTACCATTCTCTGAAAAATTTTCTATCCAGCCAAGTCTGGAACTACCAATGACAGATTCCGGATGTGCGAATCGATTGCCCAGTGTACTGCTGATATCAGCTCCCATTCTTGCAGTAAATGAAAGCCAGGATTTAGGATCGAATGTGAGTGATACATTGGATAAAGTCCTGTTGGTTACATCAGATCTTTTGTTTTTATATACTAAAAATAAAGGATTGTCCAATTCAGATGTGATGGGCAGGGTAGTAGTCCTTTTCCTGGTGCCGTCCGGATTAAGATAGTTCGTGATATCTTCAGTCACCGGATAAGAAATGGTACTTAACAGATAACCCTGAGCTCCGCTTGGAGGTATTATCGAATTATTGTTGATATAATTGAGCCTTGCAGATCCTTTCAGGTTTTTTAAAAGTTGAGCATCCATGCTTAGCGCCACATTCAATTGTTTCAGGCTGCTTTCGCGAATCACACCTTTAGAATTGAGATAAGAACCCGATAATCTGTAGGTAAGTGCAGAAGTGCCGCCATCAAAACTCAGGTCATGTCTTTGATCAGATCCATTTTGAAAAAAAGCTCCCAGGTTATCATAGCGCTTGGCACCAGCCGGTATTTTTTCACCCCAATAATTTGCTGTCGTCAAGTCGTTTTTGCCATTCAGTCCGCGCCCATATGATTGTTGAGTTTCCGGGAAAAGGGTTATTGAAGAGGTTGTAAACCTGTTGTTGTAACTTAACCGTCCTTCTCCTGGCCGGCCTTTTTTTGTAGTAATCAGGATCACTCCGTTGGCTCCTTCATTACCATATAATGCTGCTGCTTCCGGGCCTTTTAATACTGTAATGTTTTCTATATCGGCGGGATTAATGTCGGTCACCCTGTTAGCTACATCATCCCTGTTATTACTAATATTAGCAGCAATACCGGCACCATCAGAATATAGATTGTGCTGATCAAACGTACCGCTGTTTACAGGTAAACCATCGATGACGAAAAGTGGCTGATTACTATTACCGATCGAGTTTACTCCTCTCAGGGTTATATTGACGGCAGAGCCTGGAATGCCACTGGTAGGAGTCATAGATATGCCGGCTACCCGGCCCTGTAATCCGAGCACTGCATTATTGCGTTGTGTTTCGCGTAATTCATTGCCGCTGATACTTTGTGCTGAGTAACTCAGTTTTTTTCGATCCTCCTTAATACCCAATGCCGTAACGATGACTTCCGATAAAATTTTGATATCATCATTCATGTTGACATCAATGATACTTCTTCCGTTTACAGGAACAGATTGAGATTCCATGCCGATAAAAGAAAAGATTAGTACATCATTGGCATTAGCTTGAACCACATAGTTTCCATCTATGTCGGTAACCGTACCGGTAGTAGTACCTTTAACCTGAACCGAGGCTCCGGTCACTACAAGCCCATCTTTATCCAGTACTTTACCGGATACTTTTTGGGCGAGAGTCAAACTCATGCTTAGCCAGCTGAGCAGTACGATCAAAACGAAATTCGTTTTAAATCTTGCACGCTTAATTCGTTGTTTCATATAGATATGGTCTTTTGATTACAAATTGATTTGTTTACTAATATAGCTCTTAAGAATAATATTGACAAAAGTTAAAAATGTTTTAATAAAAAACGAATTTAAAACTCAAAATGTGATTCCAATTTTTGAATGGACCTTGTTATGCTCAGGGAAACCAAGCAGTTTATTATTTAAAATCAACTCCGAAGCGAGCGATTTGCCATGTCTTATCAAAAAACGATTTGAATTCTAAGAAATGCAAAATTTTCAAAGCTATTCATACGAGTGGAATGGCTCTTCGTATTATTTTTATTACATTCGAACCAAAACCTAAAATAAAGTATGGAACCACAAATAAATTTTTTAGCAATTGCTGTTGCTACCCTTATCCCAATGATCGTTGGATTTCTTTATTATCATCCAAAGACTGTAGGCAAAGCCTGGATGGAAGCCAATGGCTTTACCATGGAAATGGTAGGCAATGGTCCAAAGCCAATCCTATACCTGGCTTGTCTTGCATTATCTTTTTTATTGGCCATGTTTGTGTCTTATAATGTAACGGGACCCGGACAGGATGCGGCACCTGATGGACATAGTTTTGTCACTTTCCAACATGGTTTATTTCACGGAGTCGAAATTGCGCTGATGGTGGTTGCTCCGGTATTGGGCACGATGGGCATATTTGAAAAAAAATCCATGAAATGGTTTTGGGTCAATATTGGTTATTGGTTAATCACGCTTTGTTTAATGGCTGGGATATTGAGTGCCTGGCGTTAATCCATGCGGATTAAATCGATTAATCAATTAGTTTCATGAATGATGATGTTGTAGAAATAGAATAAAAGGCCATTCAGGCAAACGAGCCATTGGTTTTTAAGAATGCCTTTAATTAAAAAAATCTCTCGTAAGATTTTTACCTTGTCTTAATGATTCAAAAAAATGCCGGATTCAAAAATTGGCCTGCTTTTACTTATCTGATACTGATCGTACTGTTTGTTCATTCTTCTTGCCAGGTCAAAAAAGACAATCTCAATAAATTCGATCGTGCACTTGCTGACGAAAACCAAACTGAAGATTGGCCTGCATATGGCCGCACTCATAATGAGCGTCGTTTTAGTCCTTTAACTGCAATTGATACGAATACAGTTTCATCATTAAAAGTTGATTGGTACATTGATTTGCCACATGATATTGCATTAGTATCCACGCCACTTGTAATAGATGGCATTATGTATTTTACCGGTACATCCAATATTGTAAGAGCTGTAGATGCCACTTCAGGTAAAAAGATATGGGAGTATGATCCTGAAAATGGAAAACATATCGGCCATCGTCGACAAGCCGGATGGTCTCATAGCAGGGGCATTTCTTATTACAACAATAAAATTTTTAGTGCTACCTGGGATGGAAGACTAATAGCTATTAATTCTAAAACTGGTAAAGAGATATGGAGTGTTCAAACCACTGACACTACTAAGGCATTCACGATCACCGGAGCTCCCAAAGCATTTAAAAATAAAGTACTCATAGGGAATGGTGGATCAGAAGCCGGACCTACCAGAGGATATGTCACAGCCTATGATGCAGAAACCGGTACACAAGCCTGGAGATTTTATATTGTACCCGGCAATCCGGCAGATGGTTTTGAAAATGATGCTATGAAGATGGCTGCAGAGACATGGACTGGCGAATGGTGGAAATACGGTGGTGGCGGACACGCCTGGCATGGTATTACCTATGATCCTGATCTTGATGTACTTTATATTGGTACAGGTAATGGTGGTCCATGGAATAGAAATATCCGCAGTCCCAAAGGAGGAGACAATCTTTTTATTTGTTCGATAGTCGCATTGAATCCTGACAATGGAAAATATCTCTGGCATTATCAAACAACGCCAGGAGAAAGTTGGGATTATAATTCCAGTATGGATATCGTGCTGGCTGATTTGATGATAGAAGGCAAACCTATCAAAGCAATCCTTCATGCTCCTAAAAATGGTTTCTTTTATGTAATTAATAGGGAGACTGGTAAATTGATTTCTGCAGAACCTTTTGTAGAAACATCATGGGCATCTAGGATTGATTTAAAAACAGGAAAGCCTGTCGAGAATCCAAATGCACGATACGATAGAGATACTTTTCAATTGACTCCAAGTCCTCATGGCGCACACAGTTGGCACGCCATGTCCTATAATCCGTTGACAGGTTTGGCTTATATACCGACTATTCATGATGCATCAGCATATAGTGCGGATGGTATTGACCTCGCTGCATTTAAGTCTGTTGATTTTAAAGGTGGAATCGGAGTAAAATTATTTACACCTAAAAAACAACCAAGACCTTATGGTGGTTCTTTACAAGCCTGGGATCCGGTAAAACAAAAAATGATCTGGTCCGTACCACAAACAGAATTGTGGAATGCAGGTGCACTGACTACCGCGGGATACTTAGTTTTCCAGGGGAAAGCAGATGGAAAATTTATTGCATATCATGCAGCTACTGGTAAAATACTTTGGACTTTTGATGCAGGCCTTGGTATCTCTGCTCCTCCGATTACATATAGCATTAAAGGCAGACAATACATTTCTCTATTGGTAGGTTGGGGTGGAGCTTTTGCCGGGGTAGGGGATAAAGCTTTAGGTTGGGATTATGGAAAGCATATGCGTAGACTAATCACATTTTCATTAGAGGGAAAAATAGAATTACCCAAATTACCACCGCCCTATTTTGCTGTTCCACTCGAAGCACCAGACTTTAAGATTGATACTTCACTCGTGATTAAAGGTGCATCAGAATATGGTCCTTGCAGAAGTTGTCATGGAGGTAATGCAATATCTATGGGTATGGCTCCTGATCTTCGCGCATCTGCTATCCCTTTGAATTTAGATTTATTCAGACAGGTTGTAAAGAATGGAACGAGTGTAAAAATGGGTATGCCGGGTTTTGCACACTTGTCGGATGATCAATTGACAGCACTCATGCATTATATCCGGGATAAAGCGAGGATAAAATAAGTGTTGAGCGTGATTGTTCTTTTATGAAAAATGGAATTAACTCCTTTTATAATTTCTTCAAACTAAAAATATTCTTTATCTTAAATTAAAAGTTGCCATTTTGGACTCAACCCATATCATCATTGTAGTTACTATTATTCTAGTAGTAGTATTTGATTTTACCAACGGGTTTCACGATGCTTCCAATATGATAGCTTCGGCCATTGCCTCCAGGGCAATAAGTCCGGTAAGGTCAGTGATCATTGTTGCTGTCTTTTCATTTTTGGGTCCTCTTTTAGGAGGGACTGCAGTAGCGAATACCATTGGAAAGTTTATTGATATTTCAGATTTGGAGACTATAAAATCACTTGCAGTTATTTTATCGGGATTGATAGGGGTTATTTTTTGGAATCTGGCAACCTGGTTTTTTGGCATGCCGTCTTCTTCCTCTCATGCTTTAATGGGCGGATTAGCAGGGGCAGTAATAGCCAGTGCGGGAGCTGATCATGTGCTTTGGGGGTTTCATGAGTTCATTACTAAAGGTGAATTAAAAGGAGTGACTAAAGTATTGCTTGCATTGATTTTGTCGCCTGTGATAGGCTTATTGATGGGTTTCATTATTCAAAAGATCATTTCATTTCTTTTGCGTAGTGCTAAACAAAAAATCAATAAACCCATTAAATGGTCCCAATATTTTACTGTTGCCTGGCTTGCATTTTCACATGGAGCAAACGATGCTCAAAAAAGCATGGGTATCCTTACGTTGGTTTTAGTTCTTGGAGGAATCATTCCAACTTTTCAAGTTCCACTTTGGGTAATGTTGGCATGTTCTATTGGGATGACCATTGGCGTATTGTTAGGGGGTTGGAAAATTGTAAAGACACTCGGATTTGCTATTTATAAGATCCGACCAATTCATGCACTTAATTCACAATTGACATCAGCCTTTGTAATCTTTACAGCTTCTTTGATTGGAGCACCTGTATCCACTACCCATGTAGTCGCTGCTTCGATCATGGGAGTAGGATCCGCTGATCATTTAAGACGGGTAAAATGGAAAAAAGCAAAATCAATAATATATACCTGGCTTTTTACAATTCCGGGCTCTGCTATCGTGGCAGTGATTATTTATTCTTTGTTCAATTTGTTTCTCCCATTTATCAAATAACCTATTTATGAGCTTAGCTAAACCATCTATTGCAACAAAACTCATTAATCGTATTTTTCCACCATCGATTAATTTTTTTGGAATGCTGAATGATCAAATCAGTATCGTCCTGGAGATGTCTGAATTAATGGTTAATTACATGGAACATAATTCTGAACACAGTGGGAAAAAATTAGTTGACCTGGAAGGAGAAGCCGATAAAATACAAGCAAAAATTATTGTAGAATTAAATGAAGCATTTTCTACTCCGGTAGACCGGGAAGATATTTATCGCGCTGTCATGGGTATAGAAGCTATCGCTAATTATTATAAAGCTACGATTAGTGAAATTCAGTTATTTGAACTGGAACCAACGAATTTTGATTTTGATATTGCCGTTCGGTTAAGAGATGGTGTACAAGCTCTTAAATCCGGCTTCGGTTTATTATCTAAAAAACCATTGGATGCAGTAAAGCATTGTGATGAGGTTCGTTGGTTTGGTCGTAAAATTGAAAATATATATCGGCAAGCTCTTGTAGAATTATTTACTCATGAAGATTTTAAATACATTTTTAAAAGAAGAGAAGT
>JBDTUE010000166.1:0-9475 GCA_040007895.1 Saprospiraceae bacterium
AAATCATTCGATAAATATCGACCGGGTATCTTCTAAAAGAAAAACAGGATTCCCAATACTCGAAAAAATGAATGAAAATATCTATGTAGCGTATACTGTTGTAAGCAGTGATAACAGTACGACTATAAAAACTTTGGTGCTAAGTCCTCAATAAATGAAACGTTTAAAGAAAGAGGTTATCCTTCTTTAGTTAATCTTAAGACAACCTGTTCAAATTCTTCAATATTGGAAACATGACCAGCTGCACCGTTCAAGATTGGTTTTTTACACATTTCGGGACAACCAGAAAATAATAATTTGAGTTCCGGTGCATGATCATGGATAATACTTAAATAACTTTTCAATTTGTCCATAGGTGATGCAGACATAAATAAAGTGAAAAGGTGTGTCGATCCCGTGGACAATGCTGATTGGGCTGCCATCTCAGGAGGTACGGAAGCTCCGAGGTATAATGCCGGTAATTTATGTACTAATAAAATATAGTGAGCCAATAAGAGTGGAATCTCATGAAATTCTTCGGTAGGCAAACACAAAATAAATGCGGGTTTGCCGCTTATGCGAGGTGCCGGGGCCACTGCATCAATAGCCTGCAACAATTTTCTCCGGATAATAGCTGAAGCAAAGTGTTCCTGAGCAGGTGAAATATCATTGACTTGCCACAGTACTCCTATGCGTTTTAAAAAAGGATAAACGATCTGCAGGATGGTATCCTTCACACCGAAACGATCGAATCCATTTTGTAATACTTCCACAAATTTTATCTCATCAAACTTAAGCATGTGGACCATCAATCCATTGATCAAAAAATCCGTATGGGGGCAATCTATCTTGCCCATCATCAATTGCCTTACTTCACAATCTAATTCTACATCATTCAGGTTTACTGCTTTTGAGATCTTCCATCCAGATTGGAGCAGCGTATTGATATTAATTAATTTTTTTAGCTCATTGCAACCATAACCACGGATATTGGTTCCACTTCGGGATGGGCTAAGCAGATTGAATCGTTTTTCCCAGATACGAATGGTATGAGGTTTGATCCCTGAATAATAAGCAAGGTCTGAAATTGTATACTGCGACTGATCAGCCATGGTATTTAATCTTAATGGTATAAGGAGTTAAATTAAACACAACAGTCAGAACAACCTTGCATTCTAAAATGTTTACCACTTATTGGTTTTTTTTATTAGTCCTGTCAGGCTGAGCCGGATCAGTATCAAAACATAGAGACCTTCCTGGATAAACCATGGGAAGAATGACCATTTCTGTAGAAAAGTATTCGAAACCAGGGACTTAAGTTTATAAAAAAATAAATATTTATAGACAACCATGATCAATAAAATTAACGGACTATACCATATCATCAATATTGGAATAATCCACGATAATAGAAGGCTGGAATAATAAAGAAGCAGTATCCGTTGATGACTTGGCTGATAATATCTTGCAGTACTTACATGTCTTGTTTTCTGATTTATCCAGTCAATCCACGTCTTTTTGGGAATACTTTCTACAAAAGAACCGGGGTCTAATTGCAAGGACATTTTATGATATTGACTTAACTCGTCTATCGTTAAATCATCATCCCCTGAAAGTACATGCCGATGTGTTGATAAGCTTTTGTTCTGGATCAAAGCAGATTTTCTATAAAGTAAATTTCTTCCGACTCCCATATAAGGTTGACCTCTCAATGCCATACCCAGGTACAACATTGCGGTATAAGTAGTCTCCAGCCGGATAAGACCATTTAACATTCCCGGTTGTATCAAATACGGCGAATATCCAAGGACAATACTGTCTGCGTCACTCATTGCACTGGTCATCGAACTTATCCATTTATTTGTAACCGGCCGGCAGTCGGCATCGGTCATTAATAAAAAGGAGTGGGTAGGCAAATTCAATGCATAGGATAACGCTTGCTTTTTACCTTCCAATGATTCAGGTAAAACGTGGTATTTAATTTTATCCTGCGGAATATATTGTAACGTATTAATCCATTCACTGGTCTCATCGGTGGAATGATCGTCAATAATGTAAATGTCAAAATCCCCATCATAATCCTGGTTTATCAGCAAGGGCAAAAGCACGCGAAGATTATCTATTTCGTTTTTAACTATGATGATGATACTTACGGACTGGCTTTCAGACGATATTGAAGCAGAAATTGTACTTTTGTTCCTGTATTCTTCCAGGGGGCGAAACACACCGTATAAATAAGCCCATTGAATACCCAAGCATAGAAAAAAGCTAATGTATAAAGAGATCTCCACTACTAAATTTAAATCTAAGCCTTTTTAACCATTGATGAAAAGAATCTTTATCTATTCGTTTGTCGTCCTTTCATTCCTGATGCACCACGTTTCAGATGCGCAGATCGTCCAGGGGAAGGATACGCTGTATGGAAACGAATGGATCCGGTACAATCAAACTTATTATAAATTTTATATTTCTAAAGACGGATTATATCAACTCACCTACAATGAACTCCTCGCAGCGGGCATCCCCTTAAATACGATCAAAGGAGCTCAACTACAGGTGTGGAGAAATGGTATTGAAATCCCCTTGCTGGTGAATAATTCCGGAATCTGGAATACCAATGACTTGCTTCAGTTTTGGGGTACTAAAAACAGATCTGAATTAGATGCTTTATTGTTCAGTGATCCTGATAAAGAAATGCTTAATCCTGAATACAGCCTGGTGTCAGATTCAAGTACGTATTTTATTACCTGGGTTCAGGATGGAGTTCTGACTAAAAGAATATCTCTTATAGCAAGCAATAATCAATTACCGGTTTCTCCGTTTTATATAGTAGATCAATTGCTTGAATTACATGCTTATCCAATCGATAAAAAATATGATTTTAGCAATGAAATTAATCTATCCTCTTTTGATGAATGTGAAGGTTTCGGTACAGCATTTTCACAACAGTATACTCAGACTCTAAAAGCCCAAAACCCATATCTAAGTACCCAGGAAGGTTCGTTAATCATTCGATTAGCCGCAGGCAATGCAAATCATATCTTAAAAATATCCATCAATAATGTAGTCGTAACGCTCGATTCCTTTTATGGATATGCATTAAAAGAATATAAGCTACCCATAACTAACTCTCTTTTAGCGAATGATATCGTGCTAAAAATAGAAGGCACTTCACCAGGCAATGAATTGTTTTCCGTTTCTAATATTCATTTTATTTATCCAAAAATTTCAGGTGCAGCTATTGGTCCATTGGAAAATATACTTTCCAGTAACACACCCCTATTGAGTAGTCCTGGCAATATTGCTGAACAAACTCTGCTGATCTCTTCTTCGTCTACAATATGGTATACACCTGTAGTTGTTAATAATCAATCATTACTTGAATTGCCGCAGGCATCCAACCGGTCCTTGTTATATGTCGCAGATAAAAATAAGTCAACCGGCAGTTTAAAACTCATCAACGCGGTATTTACCACGATTTCCGATAATAAGAATACGGATTACCTGATCATCACGCATAGCAGGTTAGCTGCTGCGGCTGAAGAGTACGCATCGTACAGAAGATCTGGAGATGGCGGATCATTTAATGTTCGCGTTATTGATATTGAACAGATCTATGATCAATTTGGATATGGTATGACCAGGCATGTATTAGGATTGCGAAATTATGGTCAGTACATATATCGGTCCTGGCCTTCTTTAAAATATGTCTTTATGATTGGGCGAAGCGTCAATTACCGGGATCTTCGTGTAGATAATAATATTAACCTGTATGGTAATTTACATTTGATTCCAACCTTTGGTTATCCCGGATCAGATAACCTGATCTTTTCTAAAATTAATAGTAGTATTCCCGTATTCAATTCTGCCCGCTTAGCTGCTACTACCCCAGAGCAAGTAAGATCGTATCTAACTAAAGTAAAAGAGTATGAATTGAAACTAAAAAAACCCACATCCAATGATGATTTGTATTGGAGAAAAAGAATATTACACCTGGCAGGAGGTGATCCTGTCGTAGATGGATTTGACAGGATACTCGATGGTTTTCAATCGGTCCTGGAACCCACAGATTACAAAGCCGATTTTATTTCAGTAAAGAAAACATCTTCAGATCCGATCCAGGGTGGTGTTTCTGAAATCGTAAAAAATGCAGTAAACCAGGGGGTAGCGCTCAATACGTATCTTGGTCATGGGGCTATCAGTGCAACGGAAATTGGATTGGATGACCCTGAATTATTCAATAATTCAGGAAAATATCCATTTGGTTTTACACTCGGCTGTAATTCAGGAAATATGCATACTCCCGGAGTAAGTCTGAGCGAATCGTTTGTCTTTTCAAAGAAAGGAGACATTGCATATATCGCATCTACCGGAATTGGTACAGATGCAGGCTATCGTGAATATGGAAATATACTTTATGGGTTATTAGGCAGGTCGTATTATGATAAAAGCATTTCTCAATTGCATTACAAAACCTTACAGGCATTTGATAATTCAAAGGATTATTTTACACTTTCTCTTAATCAGCAATTAACCCTTCACGGTGATCCTGCTCTACAATTTAATTATTATAATGAACCTGACTTCACATTGGATTCGAAAAGTTTCAAAACGATTCCTCAAAATGTATTAGCTGACCAGGATAGTATTCGATTTGATGTTACACTCTGGAATCTTGGTCGACATACCTCGGACCCTCTCGAATATAAAGTTACCCATCAGTTACCCGATGGATCAGTAAAGGAATATAATTTTATAGAACATTTTACAGCGGCCTCTAAAGAAATTCATGTTCATATACCGATGCCACCCAATGCAGTGGGTAATAATATTTTGAATATAAAATTGGATCCTGAAAATAAATTCAATGAACTTCCTACCGCATTTGCAGAAAACAATAACGAACTCCGGCAAAATAACAACGCCGGTATTGTTGTCAGTATCATCAATACAGAAGCAAGACCTGTTTATCCAAAAGATTTCGGTATCGTCGGAGAATCCAATGTTGACCTCCAGGCGGCTACGAGTGATGCATTTGGAAATCTGACTAATTTTTATTTCGAAATCGACAGTACCGCATTATTCAATTCACCTTTATTGAAAAAAGGGATTGTTAATCAACGAGGCGGACTTATTCATTGGAAACCAGCAATAAATCAAACCGCAGGAAAAGTTTATTACTGGCGAGTTGCAACAGATACTGCCGTTACACATACTCTGTTTATATGGAATCAAAGTTCATTTGTCTACCTTCCAAACCAGGGACCAGGATGGAATCAATCGCATTCCTACCAGTATGCCTCGAATTCAACCAATCAAACTGTATCGTTTGATTTACCTTCCAATCAATGGAAGTTATCTACGAGACCGGCCAGTTTTGTTGCATCCAGTATTAACAGCCAACTGGATCCCGCTGAATACTCAAAAGTTTTAATTGACGGTGCACGGTATACAAGAAATAATGGAACCTATCAATCGGAATTTATTATAACGCTTTGGGATCCGAAAATCGGTTTGATAAGAAATCCGGTTGGTGGAAGGGATGGAGCAGCAAATGTGTTTTCAGTCCCCGCTCCGGGATACTATTTTGGGATGGATAAAAATACTACTGAAGAAAGAAAAAACCTTATGCGATTCATGGAAGAGGGCATCCAGGACGGACAATATGTAATAGTCATTAATCACATTGATCCGGGTGCTACGTATTATCCTGAATTCTGGGCCCAGGATTCTGTAACACTTGGTAAAAATTTATTCCAGGTATTTGAAGCCAATGGTGCTAAAAAAATCCGCAATCTATTAGGTGCCAATTATTCATTCCCCTATGTCTTTGTTTATCAAAAAGGTAAAAAAGTATTAGATGAAGCAATATCTATCACCGGCCTTGAAGTAAGATCCGTATTCGAATTGCCAACGGTGCAAACTACGGGTGATCATGAATCTTCACTTATAGGTCCTGCTTCTTCCTGGGAAAAACTGGAGTGGGCTACGGATGATAAAAGGCCAAAAAATCTTGACAATGTGATAGTGTATGGAAAAAATGGCGACAATTATGATAGCCTGTATTCTGTCCAGGCGTCATCACTCAATTTAAAGGATATTGATGCTACAAAATATCCTTATTTAAAATTAAAATGGTCTATTAAGGATGAGGCAAGGACTCAATCATTAAATCTGGTTTATTGGCGAATATTTTATAAATCATTCAGCGATCTTGCCATCGCAGCAAACGATGATTTTGAATTCTATAAGGATACGATTGACCAGGGAGAAAATGTCCGCCTTCGTTTTACTGTTCAAAATATTGGTGACCGGCTTGTGGATTCATCGATGGTCGTCTATACGATCATAGATGAACAAAACCGTACCCGGATGGATACGATAACCATTTCTTCTATAGCTCCTGGTGGTAAAAAAGTGCTTTCGAAGGAGATTTCTACTGAATCAAGAATAAAAAATCAATCCCTGCTGGTAAACTTATATTCCTTGAGTAGTGAACCCGAAACTTCTATCCGGAACAATGCTGGTAAACTTAACTATTTTGTCGTTGCAGATATCATACCACCTACTATTACAGTTCTTTTTGATGGCAAACAAATATTGAATAATGAAATAGTACCCAGACAACCGAGGATTCATATCGATCTTAAAGATAATAAAGTGCTGTCCACGATGGATACTTCTCAAATCGTGCTGAGTATAAAATTTCCAAATACGGAAAAATATAAAGTCATACCTGTAAAAGATTACGTAATAACTTATAATCAAGCCCAGGCTTCGATAGAATATAATCCAAAATATACGGTTGATGGATTGTACACACTTAGAATACAGGGCAAAGACCGGTCTGGTAATATTGCAGGAACCGCCAATGCAAATGATTATGAAATTAATTTTAAAATCTTTACTGAAAATTCTGTTTCTACTATTTTACCATATCCCAATCCATTTTCTACTCAATGTAAATTTGCTTATACGTTGACCGGAGACATACCTATGGTCTTTAAAATTCAGATCATGACCGTTAGCGGACGTGTAGTACGTGAATTAACTGAACTGGACCTGGGACCTTTACAGGAAGGAACACATCTTACGGAGAGATCCTGGGATGGGAATGATGAATACGGAAATAAACTAGCTACCGGCACTTATTTGTACCGTGTAGTCATGAAAGATAATAGTGGGAAATCCTACTCCTCGTATGAAACCTTAGAGGATAAAAGCGCTGAAACGAGTCAGGATGCGAGGAAATTTTTTACCAAGGGGATTGGCAAATTAGTTATTTTGAGATAGTTGCTATTATTCAAATAGCTAAGCACGAATTATAGATTTATAGATGCTTACGTATTTTTCTGCAATAGAATGCCTGTCAAAATTTTCATAACAATAATCCTGGATCTGCTTATGATTAAAGTGATCTGCATGATCCATCATCCATTGCATACCAATCGCCAAAGCATCCGGATTATTTTTTTCTACAATTAATCCACAGCTTGCGTCAATAATTTCTTCTACGCCACCACACGCTGTGGTAAGCACTGGTATTCCATAGGATAATGCTTCAATAGCAGCAATACCGAAAGTTTCGGATTCACTGCTAATAACCAGGCAATGAGCATTCCCTAAATAAGATTGAATCTCTGACGATGATGCATATCCTACCCAAATCATAGAAGCATCAACCCCTAGTTGAGTAGCCAGACTTTGATAATAGGGTAATAATTCACCGTCTCCTATCAGGGTACAGGTACATTGAACACCTTTTGAAATTAATATCTTCAATGCATTTAATAGAATATCGAGCCGCTTAACCCTATCATTCATTCTGCCTATCCAAATGAATGAAAATGTGGTTTTGTTACTATGCGCCGCATCAATTAGCGGCCTGTCCCAATTTACAAAATTATGAATCACGTCAGGCGTAACATGATATGGCGTGAATTTATCAGCTAAAAAACTACTTACAGCAATATTTTTTTTTGAATGGTCAAAAACCTTTTTCAAATAAATTTGATCAACTCCGAATAATTCAAATCTATTATCGGGAAACCTGGATGAATGCTCCGTAAGCATAAAAGGTATATTGAAGTGCTTTGAAAGCTGGTATCCAATGATCATTCCGGGATAAGAAACATGTACATGAATGAGATCAGGCTTCCTATGGAGTGACTGGATAGTCCGGATATTCTGCTCTACCAGTTTAGAAATATAATTTACGCCGGTTTTCAGATTCATTCCGATGACCCTGGGAATCTCCAATAGATTTATATTATCGATTGACTCAAAGGTTTTGGGGATATCTTTCTTGTTCAGGGCTATAAGATCGCGGAAAAAATGTTTAAACGAAATCCACTTTAATGACGTATTAAAGACGGCTACCGTATGATAATGACTTTTATCACTCAGTGCTATATTTTTAAGCAATTCATAAATGTATACACCGTTTTGTTTCATTTTTCCGGATGGCCACCAGGAAGGTATATGATAGATGTACGCCACTACAGGTTTATAGGATTTACCGAACAAAATATATTCTGTGGTTCAGCGAAATTTGTATCTGCGCTAAACACTGAATCTTTCAATTCTCCTCTTTTTCCTGCTGAATAAAAATAGCGGTATCCATGGGAGTAGATTAGTGCATACAATGCTGAAGCCGAAGAATTGTAAAATTTTAAATTTTCGTTATTGACTTCAAGCAAAAGATTAGGTTGGAACGTATTAAGCGTTTTTGCCCCCCCTTGTAGTATCTGGTATTCCATGCCTTCTGTATCAATTTTCAACCAGTTCAATCGCTGTATGTTGTTTACTTCTGCCCAATCGTCCAGGGTAGTCATCTCTACAGCTCGAGGTTCTTCTATAGTATTACCGGGTAAGAACCTGATCATACCTTCATTATGTTCCCGTCGGTACGTATCATCTTCTATAACGAGGCCTTTTGAATTCCCAAAGGCTAATCGATAACTATCTACATTATGTAATGATTGGTTTAAGTCAATATTTGAGGTAAGGTTTATAAACAATGTACTGGGTTCAATGGCATACACTTTTCCCATTTCCGCTATTTTCCCAAACAATAATGTCCAGGATCCTATATTGGCCCCGACATCGACAATAACGTCATCTCGCTTTAATATCTTTTTTAGCACCCACACCTCTTTGCCTTCATAATATCCATTAAAATAAATTCTATTCCCAATATGCTCTCCCGGATTAAGTACAATATTTAAATCAACATCATAATCATGAATCATAGTCTTACCAACCTCGTATTTTTTATTCCGGTTTAGTAAGCTAATAATACTATTCAGGCCATAACCTATATACCTCCATCTATAAGAATAAATACAACGACGCATCCATCGGGCCAATGTATCTATCATGAAGCAGGCATTTGTCTTAATGCTTTGCGATAACACAGATATAAGGTACCCGCCACAGCCAGATAGGTAAATACGGAAGCTAATGTAGCACCCCAAATATTAAATTTGGGAATCAA
>JBDTUE010000167.1:0-9471 GCA_040007895.1 Saprospiraceae bacterium
AAAACTGCTCCAGATTTCCTGGTTCTCCGAAATCCGAAATCGTAAATCCGAAATCGTAACTCGTCATTATCCCCTAACTTTGATCCTATATGCTAAAATAATTAAAACAGATTTGAAAAGTTAAAAACAAATCTATTTAAGGACTTTCAAAAAATCATATTCAAGCCATGGTCAATTTTAATAATCAGATCAAGCAAATCATGATACTCCTGATCTTGCTCTTACTGATTTTTTTAGTATTTAAAGAAATGATGGCTTTTTTACCAGGTTTATTGGGTGCTCTCACCCTTTATATCTTAAGCCGCGGAAGTTATTTTCAATTGGTGTATCGGCGCAAATGGGGGAAAGGTAAGGCTGCTTTGATTTACCTGGCTTTATATTTT
This sequence comes from Saprospiraceae bacterium, assembly GCA_040007895.1. Classification (GTDB taxonomy): domain Bacteria; phylum Bacteroidota; class Bacteroidia; order Chitinophagales; family Saprospiraceae; genus JADJLQ01. Next base: position 384 of record JBDTUE010000167.1, read on the forward strand.
TTATTACTTGCCTCCCTGGTGTACACCACATTTGCTCTTCTCGAACGACAGGTAAAACCATTTTTAAATGATCCTGCTGCTATCCTTGAAAAAGTAAAAACTGCAATTGATACGTTCCAAACAAAAATAGGAATATCTCTTATTTCGGCAGAGTCCCTGGCTAACGTACAAACTAAAATTAGTACACTGGTGCTTTCACTACTTAACGATACTGCAACACTACTGGCTAACCTTGGCATCCTCCTCTTTGTATTATATTTCATGCTGGTACATGGCAAAGAGATGGAATCTTATTTGAGTAGAATAATACCATTAAAACAACATAATATAGATTTGCTTTCAACGGAGACCAAACGATTGGTCAAAGTCAACGCGATGGGTATTCCATTGATTTCTGTTGTCCAGGGTCTTACAGCGGCCCTTGGATATTTTATATTTGGAATGCCAGAAATCGGACTATGGGGATTTCTTACCGGTGTCTTTGCTTTTTTTCCAATTGTAGGCACTATGATTATCTGGGTTCCGCTGGTCGTGTATTTATATATTAGTGGTAATACCTGGAATGCTGTCGGACTTGGTTTGTACAGTTTAATCGTAACGGGCAATATTGATTACCTTTTGCGGATCACGTTGCTTAAAAGAATAGGGAAAATGCATCCGCTCATCACGGTAATTGGAGTGATCGCAGGATTAAATTTATTTGGGTTCGTCGGACTTATTTTCGGGCCTTTACTGGTGAATTATATTATCCTTCTTTTCAGGATTTATACCAATGAGTTTATAGAAAAAGGAGCTGCCACCCCTCTGCCTGAATTATAAGCTCAAATTAAATTCTTCCCGTTTCGTCTAAGGCCGTAGTATTCTTTGAAACAAGTTTTAAAACCAGGTAGACTACCAATGAAACGATTACACCACCAATCCAGAAATAACGATGGATTCCAAATGCAGAAGTTTTGATATAATGGTAGATAAGATCAAAAAAAGTAAACACAATAAATATATTCAGCAATCCATTGACTTCGCGGCGCAAAACTTTTTTTAAACTAAATGGATATCGTGGTGCAATATAAGATTGTAAAGAAGGAATAAATGCCGGAGTCTTTCCGGCCCATTCGAGATAAGGAACACCAAATTTTTTTCGCAAAAACTGCTCTTCTGCAAACATGATCCTTTCATAATATATCCAGTAAAAAGCTACAAAAAACAAAATGAACCAAAGATGGTGCGTCAATAATGCTGCACCTAACCACATCACAAAATTACCCACATACAATGGGTGTCGGACTGTAGAGTAAATCCCCGTCGTATTGATTTCATCAGCGATCTGCTCTTTAGTATTTCTGCCGGAAGTGTTTTTAGGTGTAAATCCTACCGTACCGATTCGGATGAGAAGTCCAAGTATACTTATACCAAAACACAAGAAAAAATACCATTGATCAATTTCGATAAATCGACTTTGACGGGCAAACACCAGGATAGCCGCTACTAATATTAAGAGAGGAATAGATCCCCGGTATCTAAACAAAAAATTGCCCTGGTTCTCTAATTCTTCCTGTAGTGGCATTGAAACTGGTTTGTGAGGCGCAAAATTACTTCAAATAACTGGTTGATTTATTTTCAGGAGAAAGGATCACCCCGGATGAATCCGATCAACGAATAATAGGTTTTGTTTAATTTCAGCGTTCGATTAATCCTAATATTTATGCAATGAGGAAATTAATACTGCTACTACTACTTTTTAATTCATTTGTAAAAGCTCAGGATCTGCCAATCATTTTGGATGAACGAAGCAGGGCAGAGGTGGTCAATGAAATATTGGCAGATCGATTCACTAACCTGTTGCCAACTTTAATGAGAAGGGAAGGATTTGATATGTGGATATTGATTTCCCGCGAATACCATGAAGATCCTGTCATGAAAACTATGCTTCCTGCAGAATGGATCAATGCCCGTCGAAGGACTGTCATGGTTTTTTATGATAATGGCAAAGAAGTAGAACAACTCGCTATCGCACGATACGATGTAGGCCTGCTCAAATCATCCTGGAATATTAATGTATATCCCAATCAATGGGATGCCCTCATTGAAACGATTAAAGCTAAGAATCCTAAAAAGATTGGTATCGATTTTTCTGCCAATTATGCCCACGCGGATGGACTTAGTCATTATGAATATGATCAATTCATGACGAAAATACCCACCGAATTCCTTCCGAGAATACTATCAGCAGAAAAACTTGCTGTTGCCTGGCTTGAAACAAGGACTAATAAAGAAATGATATTGTATGAACATATCGCCCGCATCTCGCATATGATCCTCAGACAAGGCTTTAGTAACCAGGTGATCCAACCGGGAGTGACTACCACGGATGATGTAGTCTGGTGGTATCGCCAACGAATCACATCCCTGGGATTAGATACATGGTTTCATCCCACCGTAGATATTCAAAAAGCTGATACGAGCCGGTTTGATCATTTACGTACATTTTCTAAAAGGCCTGAAATGGAAATTATTCAACCGGGAGATTTATTGCATGTAGATTTTGGTATTACTTATTTAAGATTAAATTCAGATATGCAGGAACATGCTTATGTATTAAAACCCGGTGAGACGGAAGTGCCTGAATATTTACAAAAAGGATTTTCACAAGCCAATCGGTTGCAGGATATCCTTACAGAAAGTTTCAATTCAGGGAAATCAGGCAATGATATTTTAGCTAATGCACTCGCACAGGCTTCAAAGGAAGGAATCAATGGATCTATCTATACTCACCCTATTGGATATCATGGGCATGCTGCAGGACCTACGATCGGTATGTGGGATAATCAGGGAAAGACCCTTGGAGCCGGTGATTATCCTTTACATGCTCAAACAGCTTTTTCGATTGAATTAAATGCATCCGTTGCAATTCCGGAGTGGAATAATAAAATGATACGTTTTATGTTGGAGCAAGATGGATTTTATGATGGAAAAACGTTCAGATATATCGATGGCCGGCAAACAAAAATTTATGCTATTCAAAGATAATTTTGTTGCATTCTTTGTACGGTAACACGGAATATTTCGGTGATTTATTTATTTGTGGATAAAATATGTTCTAATAGTTGATGCAAACGCAAACATTAAAACATGAATTCCAATAATCTCATTACCTTAATTCCAATTTTAAAACCTTACTTTTTATGTTTTCATTTAATATCAATAGAAGAGATTTTATTAAGTCTACTTCAGCCTCACTCGCCTATACTGCACTGGGTGCCCGTGGTCTCGATCTTATCAATCCCGCAAGTCCTCTTAAAGTAGGACTTATTGGTACCGGATGGTATGGAAAAAGTGATTTATGCAGGTTGATCCAGGTAGTACCTACCGAAGTTTTAGCATTGTGTGATGTAGATAAAAACATGCTCAATGGAGCAGCCAGTCTGATCAGTAAAAGACAAGCTTCCGGGAAGACACCACAGTTATATGGAGATTACCGCAAGATGTTACAGGATCATAAATTTGATATTGTATTAATAGGTACACCGGATCATTGGCATGCTTTGCAAATGATTGATTGCGTCAAAGCAGGTGCAAATGTCTATGTACAAAAACCGATTAGTGTAGATGTCCTCGAAGGCGAAGCTATGGTAGCTGCTGCAAGGAAATATAATAAAGTAGTGCAGGTAGGCACTCAACGAAAGAGTACTCCACATTTGATTGATGTCAAAAAAAATATTGTAGATGCAGGATTGTTAGGTAAGATCTCACATGTTGAAATGTGTTGTTATTTCCATATGCGGAATAATGGCAATCCACCGGTAGAACCAGTTCCTTCATTTTTAGATTATGAGATGTGGACAGGTCCTGCACCCATGCGACCGTATGACGGATTGCCTCATCTCCGATGGTGGCGCACTTTTATGGAATACGGCAATGGTATCATGGGTGATATGTGTGTTCATATGTTTGATACGGTTCGATGGATGTTAAAACTTGGATGGCCAAAGAGTATCGTATCTACAGGAGGAATCTATGTTCAGAAAGGTGGTAAATCAAATATCCCCGATACCCAATCAGCTATTTTTAAATACGATGAGCTGGATTGTGTATGGCAACAAAGATCGTGGGGTACACCAACAGATCCGGATTATCCATGGTCATTTACTTTGTTTGGTGAGAAAGGAATGTTAAAAGGTAGTACAATGCGTGCTGATTTTATTCCTGTAGAAGAAGGAGGAATGAAAATACATAAAGACGTAGTGTATGAAAAAGAAAAATATCCGGAAGATCTCACCGAAGAAAAGATAGAATTGAATGCCGCTCCTGCTACAAGATTGCACATGCTGGATTTTCTTAAAGCAATTGATGATAAAACAAGACCCGTAGCTGATATTGAGGAAGGACATATCTCTACATCAAGTTGTATACTCGCAAACCTGTCTATGAAAACCGGTAGACCTATGCATTATGACCCTAAAAAGAGGATCGTAACAGGTGATGCCGAAGCTACTGCTTTATTAAAAAGAGCTTATCGCCAACCGTATCACCATCCGGATCCTTTAAAAGTTTAATAGTTTTTATTCATATCGGCTTTTCAATTCATAATCATCAGATCATCGTGTTTGTACATATTCACAGTCATGTTTTGCAAAAAACGATGAGGTTCTGTTTATTTGCATTGATCATTGCTTTTATCTCATGTAAGCAGAGTAGTTCCTTAGATGAAAAGGATCCTTCACCGATGCTATCCCCTGCAGATGAATTAAAAACGTTCCAGATAGAACCAGGACTAAAGATTCAGTTAGTAGCTTCAGAGCCGATGATTCAAGACCCTGTAGTCATTACATTTGATGAAGACGGAAGATTGTGGGTAGTGGAGATGCGTGGCTTTATGCCTGATATAGATGGTAAAGGAGAGAAAGACAGGGTAGGCCGGGTTTCTGTATTAGAGGATAAAGATGGCGATGGCGTCATGGATACTGCAATTACTTATATTGATAGCCTGATCCTGCCACGCGGCATAGCCTTAGTTCCTCATGGTGCATTGATTGTAGAAAATGCATCTTTATGGTTAACGCAAGATCTCAATCATGATTTACATGCTGATACCAAGACGTTAATTGATTCCACGTATGCAGGTAATTTATTGCCCGAACATTCCGGCAATGGATTATTGCGCGCTATGGATAACTGGTATTATAATGTAAAATCAAGATTGAGATACCGGTTGGCGAATGGATCCTGGATCAGAGATAGTACAGAATTCAGAGGTCAATGGGGTCTCAGCCAGGATGATGAAGGCAGATTATATTATAATTACAATTGGTCACAATTACATGCAGACCTGGTACCTCCCAATTATTTTTCAAGGAATGTAAATCATACAACTACAACAGGCTTGGATCAGGGCCTTACTTTAGATAGAAGGATATATCCAATACGTCCAACTCCTGCTGTCAATCGTGGTTATATTCCGGGTACACTTGATTCACAAGGAAGAATATTGGAATTTACAGCGGCATGTTCACCATTTTATTATAGAGGAAAAACATTACCCAATGAATATTATGGCAATGTATTCGTATGTGAACCATCGGGCAATCTTGTAAAAAGAAATATTACCCATGAATCGGGTTTGACATTATCGGCTATGGATCCACATCCCGGACGGGAATTTTTATCTTCTACCGATGAACGATTCAGACCTGTATTTTTAGCTTCAGGTCCGGATGGTGCTTTATATGTAACGGACATGTACCGGGGATTAATACAACACGGTGCCTATGTAACTCCATATCTCCGGGAGCAAACGATCAAACGCAATTTGGTGTTTCCGGTCCATCTAGGTCGTATCTGGAAAATAATACCTCAGGACTTTAAGCCTCCTCTTACTTTAAAGCTGTCTTCTTTAGCCTCTGTTGATATCCTTGCTTTTCTAAATCATGAAAACGGATGGTTCAGGGATATGGCGCAGCGATTACTGGTTGAAAAAAATGATCCAGGGATCAAAGGACCTTTAAGTCAATTGGCTTTAAATGGATCATCACCGCTCAGCAGGATACAAGCATTATGGACTTTAGAAGGGATGGATATTTTATCACCTGATCCATTGTTTACATTATTATCAGATACCAATGCATTGATTAGGTCTAATGCAATACGTTTATTGGAATTCAAAGCAAGGCAAGACAAGAATATAAATTTAAAGCTTGGCCTTGCATTGAAGAAAATGTGGCCTGACGCTGTTGATAAAGAATTATTGCAGATCGCGTTAAGTGCCGGTGTTCTTGATCATGCAACTGCATTACCTATTCTTAGTGGCATAGTTCAAAGGGTGGATTCTTCATCATTGATGCGAGACGCAGTATTGAGTAGTGCTTATCACATGGAATATAAATTATTTCAATGGCTAATGAAATCCGGATGGAAGGATAGGCCTGATCTTTCGAAAGAGATTTTTCTTGAAATGCTCGTAACGTCTATTGTTAGAAATGCTCAGTCAGAAGAATTAGGCGGATTATTATCAACTATCAGTTTAAAGGAACCACTGGACTGGTATTCCAAAACGATACTCCATAGCATGATCATACAGGGGCATAATAATAAATTCAAACCAATTAAACTATCTGCTGTCCCAGATATGCTGGTTTCTACTTCATTAAAAATGGATTCTGTTGAGCGGAAGATATTAAACAATATGTTTGAATGGCCGGGGCATACGGTGATCAGAACCATTGAAACGCAGGCAGCATTAGCCGGTAATGTCGATCCCAAACAATATGCTCTGGGTAGGCAACATTATTTATCATCGTGTGCCGGATGTCATGGAGGAGATGGAGCAGGAGTTAGTAGGTTTGCTCCAAGCCTGATAGGTTCTGAATGGGTATTAGGAGATGAAAAAAGACTTGCATTACTTTTATTACACGGGATAGAAGGGCCTATTGAAATAAAAGGTAAAATCTATGATGCCCCGGAGATACTTCCCGTAATGCCTTCTCATGCGATCCTTGGTGATGGAGAGATCGCAGCTATCATTAGTTATATTAGAAATGAATGGGGTAATGCAGCCGCACCAGTCAGTACCAGAACAGTAGGAGGCGCAAGGATTACTACACAAGGGAGAGTAATGCCCTGGACTGTCCGTGAATTAAATCAACATATCCTTGATCTCAAAAAAGATTCAATTCCTAAATGATCAATAAAATAAAAGTAGTATGAACAATAATATATCAGATACAAATTCCATTCAACAAACTGGTCGACGGGAATTTATTCAAAAAGCATCTTTATTTGCAATGGCCTTATCTTCAACCAATATGAATAATTTATTTAAAGATTCTAAGATGGGCATCGTGGTTCATTCCTATGGCTTTAGATGGAATTCTAAAATTGAAAGTAAAAACTATCCCGGATTTATGAATGCACTGGATCTATTGGAGCATTGTGCCCAGATCGGTTCCGGCGGAATACAGGTGGTGGTCAAGGATTGGACTTCAGAGTTGGCAAAAAAACTAAAGGATCGCAAAGAAAAACTAGGGATGTTTATTGAAGGATCTATTGGTGTTCCAAATGGTGCAAACGATGTAGCGAGGTTTGAGCGTGAATTAAAGACGGCGAAAGACGCCGGGGTATTAATTCTCCGGACTGTGTGTTCATCAGGAAGACGATATGAAGTCTATCATAGTGCTGAGGAATTTAAGACTGCAAAACAAAAAGCACTTACCAATCTTCAATTAGCAGAACCTATTCTCAAAAAACATAAAATGAAACTCGCCATTGAAAATCATAAAGATTGGCGGGCAACCGAACATGTAAAGATGATCAAACAACTACAAAGTGAATGGATCGGTGTAACGCTTGATTTTGGTAATAGTATCGCATTACTAGAAGACCCGATGGAAATAGTCAATACTTTGGCACCGTATGCATTTTCTACTCATTTGAAAGATATGGGCCTGGAGGAATATGCAGATGGATTTTTATTATCAGAAGTGCCGCTGGGACAAGGTATACTCAATCTGCCTGAAATGATGGCGGTAGTTAAAAAACATAATCCCGATATAAAATTTAGTCTTGAAATGATCACCCGGGATCCATTGGAGATACCCTGTCTGAAGGAAACTTATTGGTCTACATTTGAAGATGTTCCTGCGACAGATTTAGCACGAAGCCTGCGTATGGTCAAACAGCATAAATTTAAAACTGAACTTCCAAGAATATCTAAATTGGGAAGTGAGGCTAAACTAGACATTGAAGAAAAAAATATTCTTGAATGCCTGGCATATAGTAAAACAAATCTTGGATTAAACTAAAAACACATTATGAATCCGATATTACCAGGTATTAAACTATTCGATCTAAACGGTAAAACTGCTATCATCACAGGAGGGTCTAAAGGTCTTGGTTTGGCGATGGCAGCAGGGCTTGCTTCTGCAGGGGCTAATATTGTCCTGGTCAATAGAAATGCAGAAGAAGGTAAACTGGCCGCTGAAGAAATAAAAGATCAATATCATGTGAATGCCGTTTCCTTTAGCGCAGATATTACCGATGAAACTCAGGCAAATCAGATGGCGCAGTACACCATAGACACTTTTGGTCAAATCGATATATTGATCAATAGTGCAGGGATCAATATCCGCGGCGCAATTAATGATTTGAGTGTGGATGATTTTAATAAAGTACTGTCAGTAAATGTGACAGGTACCTGGTTGGCTTGCAGAGCAGTCACGCCATTTATGAAAAATAATAGCAGTGGCAAAATAATCAACCTTGCCAGCACACTTGGACTCGTTGGTTTAGCTAACCGCACACCGTATGCATCCAGTAAAGGAGCTGTGGTCCAGATGACTCGTGCATTTGCTTTGGAACTAGCGCCATTTAATATTAATGTCAATGCTATCTGCCCGGGACCTTTTCTCACTGAAATGAATATTCCCATTGCAGACTCCGAAGAAGCTAAAAAATTTGTTGTAGGAGCTACAGCTTTAGGTCGCTGGGCCAGAATGGAAGAAATCCAGGGTGCTGCTATTTTTTTATCCAGCGATGCAGCCAGTTATATGGTAGGATCTATGTTGGTGGTGGATGGTGGTTGGACTGCGAAGTGAAA
>JBDTUE010000168.1:0-9247 GCA_040007895.1 Saprospiraceae bacterium
TCGAATGGCCGGACTCGACGCTGGTATATGATAAAAAGATGCATCAATGGGTGAAAGTTAAGTGAAAGGGTGACTTTCCCGAAGGGATCCATTGGAGAAGTCATCCCTTCACTTGGCTGACTGGAAAGTATTAAATTTATCTCAACCTGAAAATCAGGTTGCCCACTCACTAATTCAAAACTAGCCATGACTTTAAAATTTAAAATTTTCCTCCTCGGACTATTTGTCCTCCATCTGAACACTTTTGCCCAGCCAATAAATATTAATCAACGACTCCAGGGTATAGATCCCGTCATAGAAAAAATACTTAAAGACTGGAATGTACCCGGATGTGGTATTGGAATAGTGCAAAAAGATAAACTGGTTTTCGCTAAAGGTTATGGTTATAGGAATATCGAAAAGAAATTACCTGTTACATCCAATACCCTATTTCAAATAGCATCCAATACCAAACTCTTTACAGCGACTTCTATAGGGTTTTTAGTGGAGGAAGGAAAACTCGCATGGGACGTACCTATAAAAAACTTTATTCCTCAAATCCAGTTTTACAATGATGCGCTGAATGCAAATGTGACTATTCGGGATATGTTATCTCATCGCACCGGAATTTCTCGACATGATAATATCTGGTATAAGTCCGATTTCTCACGGCAAGAACTTTTTGACCGCATCAAATTCCTGGAGCCGAGCATTCCACTTCGTCAGGGATACTTATATAACAACCTTATGTATGCGGCAGCCGGAGCCATCATTGAAATATTATCAAAACAAACCTGGGAGGATTATGTAAGAAATAAAATATTCAATCCATTAGGAATGACTCATTCCATGTTCATTACGGAAGAAATGCTGAAACAAGTCGACTTTATGAGTCCTTATTTTGAAAAAAGAGATACCAACTTATTAGCTCCTTTTCCATATTACACTAAAATGCAGGGAGTTGGACCTTGCGGGTCCATTATCTCCAGTATAGATGATCTGTCTCATTGGCTTATAGCTCAGATGAATAGTGGAGTATATAATAATCAAGCCATCATTGCACCTTCTGTCATTAAAGAAACAATGACACCGGCAATTCCCACTTCATCGGTACCTGATAAATATTTTGAATCTCTCAATGGATTGTATGGCATGGGGCGAGCTACATCAGCTTACAAAGGGCATTACCGTGTGCAGCATGGTGGCGCCATTGGTGGTATTTATTCTCAAATCTCCATGATGCCCTCCGATAGCATTGGAATTATAGTATTCACCAATGGAGCTCATGTAAGTTATTTACCCGGAATTATTGCCAATACAGTTTATGATAAATTACTGAACCTTGACGTAACTCCGTGGAGTGATCGTGCACTCAAAGATTATTTGAAAGATAAAATCACGGATAAAGAAGCACGTAAAAAACCAGATGTGGACCGGGTAATGAATACCAAACCTTCACACCCATTAGCTGATTATACCGGTATCTATGAAGATCCCGCTTATGGAAAAATAGAGATTAAGAAGAGTGGCGATGGATTAAGTTTTGATTATAATCATACCGCTCTCCCGCTTAGTCATTATCATTACGACCGGTTCGTTTCTGCAGATGATGAAATTGATGGCAAATGGTCACTCAGCTTTACGACCGATGCCCAGGGCAGTATCAGCCAGGTAAGGATCAGTATGGATGAAAAAGAAGTCATCTTCAATAAAAAAGCAGATGCTAAACTTTATGATCCTGGTTTTTTGAAAACACTTGTCGGGAAATACGAATTAAACGGCAATACGATTGATATTGTATTAAATAATGGAAGCCTGATGATCCAGTCAGCACCACCACAACATCTTGATCCAAATAAAAACAATTCATTCCGTATCCGTGAATTTTCCGACCAGGTCATTGAATTTGTACCCGGATCTTCCTCTACCATTACAGGATTAAAAATAATCTATGATGGAAAGGAAGTTTTTTACAAAAGAAAATGAAAAGCTGATTGAAGTATTTTCTATGTCTGTTTAATTATAAAGAAGATTTATTATCGCTAAGGATGAATTTAAATTTTTAGGTTCTTCACAGTTTAATGTGGGGAAAAATCACATTCAAGACTCTAAACCACAATTTAAGTTACCGGATATTCAGGATCTAGGAAAAGACTGTGACAAAATACTGGTCGAGCAGCAAAATGTATGCTTGAAAATCAAATCAATTGCCCGTGAAAATGCAATGACATTGAACTTATCCCAAAGCGAGTTTATTTTGTCACGAGTTTTTTTGTTACTTTTTTTGCGGAAAAAAAAGTAAGGTAATATGATCGGTCGTGTTTTAATGAACTAACTTCGTGATCATGAAAATCGAATTCACCAGGTTATATACATTTATTTTTGCTTTAATCATGGCCAGTAAAATGTTTGCTCAGTCGCCTCCGGTTCGGATGGGTATCGTCGGGATGACCCACGATCACGTCAACGGTATACTGACCAATTCTAAACATGAAGGAATGATCTTAGTAGGTTTTGCTGAACCAAACAAAGAACTCGCTTTGCGTCTGTTGAAGAAAAATAATTTACCCGATAGTCTCTGGTATCCATCAGTTGAAGAGATGATTGCCAAAGCCAAACCAGAAGCGGTATGCGATTTTAGAAGTACGTTTGAACACCTCGAAACAGTAGAAAAATGTGCTCCTAAAAAGATCCACGTTATGGTTGAAAAACCACTTGCTGTCAATATGATTCATGCGAATAAAATGAAAGCACTGACAGATCGATATGGAATCCATCTGATCACCAATTATGAAACGACCTGGTATGGCAGTCATCACCAGGCATTCGATATGATCCACAACAAAGGTGTAATAGGTGATATTCGCAAAGTAGTCATCATGGATGGACACCGTGGCCCAAAGGAAATTGGCTGCAGTGATCAGTTTCTTTCCTGGCTCACCGATCCAGTAAAAAATGGCGGCGGAGCCATCATGGACTTCGGATGTTATGGAGCGGATATTATGACTTGGCTGATGAAAGGAGCTAAACCTATTTCTGTAACTGCAACCACACAAACAAATAAACCGGATATATATCCTAAAGTGGATGATGAAGCAACGATCGTTGTTAAATATCCAAAAGCTCAGGGTATCTTTCAAGCTTCCTGGTGCTGGCCTTTCGACCGGAAAGACACGGAGATCTATGGACAAAAAGGTACTATCATGGCTGATAGATCGAATAAAATGAGGGTCAGAACGGGAGAAAGAAATTCTAAAGAAGAGAGCGTGGATGTCAAACCATTAATAAATCCTAACAATGATGCATTTAGCTATTTCGCTTCGGTCGTTAGAGGACAAACGAATCCGGCTAATGCTCTTGGGTCTTTAGAGATCAATATGGTTGCTATGCAAATATTAGATGCTGCTGTGCAATCCAGCAAAACCAATAAAACTATTTTTTTAAAATAAAAAACTATCAAAATAATGACTGACACCAGTGCATTTATCATTAAACTGGCTATAGATAGCTGGAATCTTACCTTACAACGATTCAATTCATTAGTATTGGATTCATTGGATAACGAAACCCTATTTCTGGAGATTGCCCCGGCCCGGAATCGGGGTATTTATATACTCGGGCATATGGTCGCTGTCCATGACCGTATGCTTACATTGCTCAATTTTACCGATCGCTTGTATCCTCATCTGGATGAATTATTCCTTGATAAACCCGATAATAAGGATGCCGACTTTCCCGATATATCAGAATTAAAATTGCAATGGAATGAAGTGAACAAAGTTTTGTCCACTCATTTCAATCAACTTTCCGTGGAAGAATGGTTGCAAAAACACAGTGCAGTATCAGCTGAAGATTTTGCTAAAGAACCTCACCGGAACAGATTAAATGTATTGCATAGTCGCACGAATCATCTGTCATACCATTATGGTCAACTTAGACTTTTGAAGAAAATTGACAACGGATAAATACAGTTTTTAATCTGATTCATGAAAACGCTGGATGATCTGTTATTATTAGGAGATCCACGATTATACCAGGTCTCTGAACCAATATTAAAATCTGAACTGAATCAAGTACAAGGATGGGTACAAGACCTGGATCAGGTAATGAAAGCTATACGGGCCAAATATCATTTTGGAAGAGCTGTCGCTTTACCCCAACTTGGTGTTATGAAAAGATTGATTTATATGAATGCTGTACCGGAAATAGATCAACCGGTCGTGTTTATCAATCCTGAATTAATCGACCTGAGCGATGAATTATTCGAAGTATGGGATGACTGTATGTGTTTCCCCAATTTATTGGTCAAGGTAAAAAGGCATAAATCCATTACCATCCGATACCTTGATGAAAGCTGGCAACAAAAAGAATGGCAGATGGACGGAGATCTTTCAGAACTTCTCCAACATGAATATGATCATCTTGAAGGGATTCTCTGTACCATGCGGGCGATAGATGATAGATCGTTTAAGTGGAGGTTATAACGACTTTGTGAAGTCAGCATCGATCTCGATTAAGTTATTAAGGTTAAGTTTAATAATCCCATACAAAAAAAACCGAGTACAAGGGTGAATGTCAGATTGCACATATTATTATAGCCCGACCGATCCCGATCTTGCCTGTCGGCAGACAGGTAGAAATCGGGACAGTCGCATAGACCAAACCTTAGTGCAATCTGACATACACCCGAAAGAAATCACGATCAACTGACCATATTGGAGACTTCGTATATTTACATGTAGTCGGGTTATGCTACAGACTCCCCACAAGTCGCATAGACATTTGACATACACATCGTTTTTTCGTAATTTCATTCAGTGAAAAAACGACAGAACCCAGGACTGGATTTTATTATCGACAAGTTGACAAATTCTATTGAAAACACCTCTACGGCAGAAGTTTTCGACACAGAAATTGTTCAGCTAACCGCTTTTGACATTACTCAGATCAAAGAAACCGATTGGCAATTCAAGTGGCACAAGGAGCTTAAGGACAAGACCAAAGAAGTTTATAAGCTGACAACCGTCAATAATCCGACAATTATTCAAGGACTTTTAAGCATTGAGGACAAGAAAGACCACATCTTCATGCACCTGATAGAAAGCGCAAAATTTAATAAAGGAAAAAACAAAGTTTATTTAGGTATTCCGGGAAATCTTGTAGCATTTGCTTGCAAGGTTTCAGTTGGCAAAGGCTATGAGGGCTTTCTCGCTTTTGACGCAAAAACTGCACTTATAAAACATTACGAAAAATCACTTTATGCAACACACTTTCGTGGACTTAGAATGTTTATCGAAACAAGTGCAGCTTTAAAACTAATTTCATAATACTTTAAAAGCTAAAAATATGGGACTGATTAAAGAACCGAAAAACGTTGATCTATCGACAAAGTCCAAACCTTGGACGGAACAAGAACTTTCTGACTTTAGAAAAATCATGCAGGAAATAAAGGCAAAAAATGCCAAGCGTAAAGAAGGTTCGTTACGAATTAAAATTAAAAAGACACAGCCTGCTTGACAAAGCACAGACGGCTCACAGTGGTTTTGTGCAATGCTGGCTCACGAACAAAACTTATCTTTTGTTTTTTAATTAAACTATGGAGAAAGTCTGGTCTGACGTTCACTGAATTCCAGCCCTGTACAAAGCCTTATCCGTTAACAACCACCTTTAATAGAAAGAAACTTGCGATTTTTCTTCTTCATACTGACAGGTTTTCTTGCCTTTGGCACAGGTCATATTTCTACTAATAAACACTACTCCATTACCTCAACAAGATATATTGAAACAGTCGAAGGTGTAATTATTCAAAACAGTTTACCAAAAGGCGGACCATACACTGATCCGACCGGAAAAAGATTTGGATATGGAATATTCTGGACCCGTATAATTAATGAAACTGCTTATCCGTTAAATCTAACAATTAATTTTCCTGGTGATTCATTCGCAATTTTCCCTCAGCCCGAATCCTACTTAAAATTATTTCTGCCTCCAGACATAATGACACTAGACAAAGAATCATTGTATGACTATGGTGCAACAGGTTTAAAATCTTTTCTAGATACCGGTTTAAATAGACCGACCATGTTGCAAAAAACTATTCATCCTAAAGAGGAGTATCTTTTCTATATCGGAATACTCTTTCACTTACCTGATAATGGTCCAGTACGAACAGGACTTGTCTTAAAAGAACAAGACCTTTTTTATAGAATCAGCATAGCCGGGCAGCTGGACTCTGCATTAATACCCTGCGGAAATATTATTTTTAATGAATGAAAGCAATAGTTTACACACAATATGGACCACCAGAGGTACTTCAAGTCAAAGAAGTAGAAAAGCCTTTACCTAAGGACAATGAAATTCTATTAAGAGTCAGAGCTACAGCTGTCAATTCAGGTGATTGGCGACTTCGGAAAGCTGACCCATTTGCAGTAAGATTTTTACTTGGTCTGAGGAAACCCAAAATAAATATTTTGGGAAGCGTCTTTTCAGGTGAAGTTGTACAAGTTGGGAAGGAGGTTAAACTTTTTAAGATTGGCGATCAAGTATTTGGTCATACCGATATGCGCTTTGGTGCTTATGCCGAATACATATGTTTAGCTGAAAACGGGACGCTGGCAATAAAACCAAACAAACTTACTCATACGGAAGCAGCAGTTATTCCGTTTGGAGGAACTACAGCTTTACATTTTATTAAAAAAGCAGCCATAAAGCCTAATCAAAAAGTGCTTATTAACGGAGCATCAGGAGCAGTTGGCAGCGCTGCTGTTCAGCTTGCAAAGTATTTCGGGGCGATTATTACCGGAGTGTGCAGCACTGCGAATATAGATTTAGTAAAATCATTAGGTGCCGACAAGGTGATAGATTATACTAAAGAAGATTTTACCAAAAATGGTGAAACCTATGATATAATTTTTGACACCGTTAATAAAATTTCGTTTTCTCATAGTTTAAAGTCACTGAATAAAAATGGACTATTGATTTTAAGTTCTGCTGGAATGTCACAGATGCTTCAAGGGGTTTGGACTTCAATGACAAGCAGTAAGAAAGTACTGACCGGTGTTATAAGCCATAGTGCTGAAGATATTATTTTTCTTAAAGGACTTATTGAAACTGATAAGCTAAAACCAGTTATTGATAAAACCTATGCCTTAGAGCAGATTTCAGAAGCACACGCCTATGTTGAGAAAGGTCACAAAAAGGGAAATGTTGCAATTACCTTAGAACAATAAAATTATGCATTATGCAAACCGAATAGATTCTAACTCTAAGTGCTTTGAGGGCAGAGTTGAACGAATCGCTAACAAGGGTTTGGTAATAGCGTGGGGAACGGACTTCGCGGACACTAAGTGGTGAAATCAAAGTGTTGTGCTTCCATGAACAGTAGTGCTTTCTAAAGTGCAGACAGGTAGCTATCGGGACTAAACGTCGAACTTTACAGCAAGAAATTAAATCGACAAATTATCTTTGACGACATGACCAATACAATCAGAATAATATATCACTCACCGACAAAAGAGTTAGCAGTCATTGGAAAAAGAAAGAAACAAACCCTGCCTACGGCAAGCAGGCATAGACAACTATAAAAAATAGAACTATATGAGAAAAATAATTTCATTTATGCATATATCGCTTGACGGATTTGTAGCAGGACCAAACGGAGAAATGAATTGGATTAAAGTGGATGAAGAAATTTTTAATTATGTCGGTATCCGGATAAGTAAAGGCGACACTGCATTATATGGACGAGTAACTTATCAGATGATGGAAAATTACTGGCCTACCGCAGGAAAAAAGGCGACTGCGACCAAACATGACATTGAACATTCAAAGTGGTATGCCAACATTCACAAAGTGGTTTTATCTAAAACGATGAAAGATGTAGATCCAATAGCTATCGGATTGACTAACACAAAAATTATAAGCGACAATCTTTCGGACAGAATAAATGAAATAAAACATTCCCGCACCGCTTCAGTCGGGAGCAGGAGTGAAGAGATCTTGCTTTTTGGCAGCCCGACGGCAACACATTCACTGATGCAACAAAACTTAATCGACGGCTACTGGTTATTTGTTAATCCAATTATTCTTGGACAAGGCATTCCATTGTTTGTAGACATCAAAGACAAAATAAAATTAAAACTATTGACTACTCATCAATTTACTTGTGGGGTAACTGAACTGAATTATATAGTGGACCGAGAATAACAACGAGGCTAACAGCATGTATGTGCCAATAGTGGGTATAGTGGTAAATTGCATAACTAATCACCACAATATATTCATTCAGTAAATAAAATTGAATTATGAAAGTACTCTTTAATTTCTTTCTTGCCTTTATGGCCATGCTTCCCTTTAGCCTAATTGCCCAAAGCCCTATTGGCACTTGGAAAATGTCCGTTCCCGATGAAAATGGAAAAATGACACCACTGAAAATTTACATAACGGAGGATGGCATCTACGCCATAGATTTCGGTGCCGACGGCAACATCGATAGTAAGGGAAAATACTCCATTGAAGGCGGGAAAATGACCATTCAGGATACGGAAGGCAGTGACTGTTCCGAAAAAGGGGTGTACACCTTTAAGATCGAGGGCGATTTCCTGACCATGACCCGCGTGAGCGACGGCTGCACCGGCCGTGGAGGGCCCGAAGGGGTCATGACGATGCAGCGAGTTTAAGGAGTTCTTGAAACCGGTGAAGGGAGAAGCACCCATTGGCCGCATTGAAAGTAAAAATCAATTGGGCGAGACAATTTTTGAAATCAGTAAATTGAACCCGAAGAAATTCCCTGCGTTACAAGATGTTATTATTCAATCTGAAATTGCTGAAAGAGTAGTCGTGGATTGTGAGAATGTAAAACAATTGGTCGTTAAAGTATATAATGCTTGTCCCGATTGCGGAGCCGGATTGTGGGATATCAGCAAACAAAATGGAAAAGCTGACCGTTTACCGTTGCCATATTTGACATCCGTTGCCTTTTGCCGGTTTTGCAAATCAGAAGAATTTTATTGCCTTTTATCACATGGGCATTTATGCCGATCCGAAACTATTGAAATGGTTTGTAAAGGAATATCCAAAACATACCGATGCAAAACTGGATTGGGAAAAAGCTGTATCCGCTTTAAGAAGCCTGAGAAGATTCCAATTAAATTGTTTGGTGAACTGATGAGTAAAATGTCGGTGAAAGATTGGATAGCGACGTATGAAACTGCTTTTATAAAGTCACCGGTAAAAAAGAAATAATTTAAGGGCTGACGGAGTTAAGCAC
>JBDTUE010000169.1:0-9231 GCA_040007895.1 Saprospiraceae bacterium
GCAATATGTAAAAGTATATGCAAGTAACCCAGCTGTACAATATTTGAATTTATCTGAAGTAATCGTAAATGGATGTATCGTTTCTGGAAGCAATATTCCGCCTACCGTCTCTATTGCATCGCCGAATTCCGTATATCCGGTAAGTGCATCCGTTACCCTGAATGCCACCGCTTCCGATGCGGATGGAACTATTTCCAATGTTCAATTTTATGATGGTCCTGCTCTGATTGGTTCTAAGGCCACAAGTCCGTACTCAATTGTTGTATCAAATCTAGCTGCAGGATCACATAGTATTACAGCAAAAGCAACGGATAATGGAGGCGCCATCACTACATCATCAGCTATAAATATCACCATTAGTCCTGCTACATGCAATGATGGAGTACAAAACGGTACTGAAACGGGAATAGATTGTGGGGGATCGTGTACGGCCTGCGCATCAGGCGGAGGGACTCAATGGTCTACTGCTTCAATTACTCAACCTACTTATCACAATGGAGTTGTATTAATAGGAAAGGCTAATGTAAATACCGGGTCTGAGACAGGATACAATCTTTTTGTAGTAGGTGGGGTAAAAGCAGAAAAATTTAAAGTAGAGCTGCAAGCGTCGGGAAATTGGGCTGACTATGTGTTCCAGAAAGACTATAAACTACTCCCCATCCGCCAACTCGGTTCCTATATCAAAGAACACCATCACCTGCCCAATTTCCCTTCGGTGAAAGATATCACATTAGCGGGTGGCTACGAGATGTCTGATATGATAAAGCGGCAACAAGAGAGTATTGAGCAACTGCATTTATATATAATTGATTTGGAGCTCCAGGTACAAAAAGTGAAAGGACTAGAAAAACGACTAGCTTATATTGAAGGTATCATTAGAAAATGATATTATTTATTTTTTGAACGACGGATTTAAAAGCTGATTACTTAATCATCCCTTCCGTCGTTCAACCCTTTTAGATTGTCATTTAAATATGAACCTTTAAAGTGCCGAAGGCGGGACTCGAACCCGCACATCCTTACGGACACACGCCTCTGAAACGTGCGTGTCTACCAATTTCACCACTCCGGCAATTTGAGCGTGCAAATTAAATGATTTTTATCCGAGTAGAGGCGTCAATTTTTAAGATATATTCATAAAAGTGGACTCCATCTGGGATAAATGAAAAATGGATCGGATTCTTTAGGATTTGGAATCATAAATCTTCCAGTTTTAAGATTTGAAGCCGGATTTTTAGTGTAATAGTTTTTACCTTCGTCGCGAAATAAAAAATCATATGCTGAATTTAAAAACTAAGGTATCAGAGATCATGCAGTCTGACCTGATCACGGTCTCTGAAGAGGATAGTCTGGAAAAAATCAAAGCTGTATTTGCTGAGCACGGCCACCATCATTTGCCGGTGGTTCAATTCAATAAATTAATCGGTTTAATTAGTTTGTCAGACATATCATTTCTGGTGGATCCTTCAAGTATTGAACGGGAAAGCATCAAATTGGTAGTAATGGAAACCAGCCATCTCAAGGCTAAAGATTTAATGAAAACAAGGTTAGCTAAGCTTGACCCGGATGATCATATTGACGTGGCCATCGATATTTTTGCGAATTATCCGTTTCATTGCCTTCCTGTAGTTAAAGATGAAGAACTGTTGGGTATAGTGTCCCCGGTCGATATCCTGAAGAATATTGGCAAATAGTTTTTTCGTTTTTAAATATCCAGGTTCTACAGTTAGTTTTTATTCTTTACCGAGTTTAATGGTTTTTACCAGAGATCGTATCACGGAGATGATGCTGCCCCAAATACCAATAGCCATTCCATACACGATAAATAATAACCAATATGGTGTCCTGAACCTTGTAGTCCATAAGGTTCGCTGGTCAAAAAAATCAGTGGTTTTTAAAACAGGCCGGCCCCAGGGTGCTTCTTTAGTGATCAATAAATTGCCATAGGTATCATTGTCTTCCACTTTGGCTCCAAGCACAATATTGCCATACTCATCTCCGGGTAAAGTGGTGTCCTTAAATTCAGCAGTAATTGAACCTGTAGAATCTGTTGTATAAGACTCTTCATCCGTAACTTTTAGCATACCCCCATGGCGTTGAACCCCGGGTTTTATTTCAAGACCTTTAATGGGCTCCCATGTTTTCCCGTTCCACGCTGAAGCAGATATTTTGATATTCCTCGAAGTTCCATCCGAAAGGGTATCTATAAATAATTTTGCTTTTGTTATGGTCAGTTCGCCTTGTCCAGACCGTGTTGTATCATTTTCTTTCGAATTAATAATAAAAGTGTGATTAGCTGTGCTAGTCCAAAGATCTTTTAACCTGAGTGGAAGATATATTTTAACCTCCCCATGCTCATCCGTTATAGCACTGTCTATAAAGTTATCTGCGATCTCTTCATCCAGATAAGCAGTCATAGAAATGCCTGGCAAAGTTTTGAAGCGACCATTGATTTTTGTTTTAGCAGTTGACAATACATACATAGACTTATTTTCCTCAGAAAAATACCTGATCGTTAAAGATACTTTCCTGCGTAGGCTGTCCTGTGCTGTCAGTTGAAAACAGTATAACAAGGCAGTAAATAACAAAAGACCTGCTTTGATCTTATTCTTTGATTTCATTTTTTTCAATTAAAGTTTCATGAATAGGTATGATCGGATAGATTCTCACAAACAGGGTAATTATGAGCAAGGCTCCTGACAATGATCCTATGGCTATAGCCCATTCTTCCCAACTTGGGAAATAATGTAAATAACTTGATGGCACATCCTGCATCGGAAGGAATGGATGCAATAGAGTAGGTGTGACGATAAGATATCGTTTAAACCATGCTCCGATGACTACCAATACTCCAGCTATAAATACCGGCAATGGTCTGCGTCCTTTTTTAGTGATTAGTATGAGAATTGGTATGATCATACCTGTACAAATAGCACCCCAGAATAAAAAAGCATATTGCCCTACGAATAATTCTTCGAGGTGAGCCGATTCACTTTTTTTCATTTTAAACGCGGGAATGAGGTATTCATTGATATTAAAATACAAATAGAGCAACGCCAACATGACCAGGACTTTAGCCATCCGGTCAAAATGTAAATGGGTGATATAGTTTTCCAGGTGATAGGTCTGACGGAATATATACATCGCCGTCACGACGGCTCCTGCACCTACTAAAAATGCACCGGAAATAAAATATGCACCAAAATTGGTGCTATCCCACCCGGGTCTGAATGTAGTAGCGAATAACCATGATGTAACGGTATGAATACAAAAAGCAACCGGTATGATCAAAATACTCAATCGAAGTATGGAGAGGTGATTGATTCGTTTTTGGTCTTTGGTCCCTTTCCAGAATGATCCCAGGAATCGATAAAGCCCGTGAAACTTTTTCAAGGATGGATCGGCCCTGTCAATTAATATTTTTATATCAGGGATAGCCGGTAAATACAATAATAATAAGCTGATGATTAAATACGTGGTGATGACGATTACATCCCAAAGAATAGGGGATTGAATACGTCCGTGTATAAATAAATTGAGTAACCTTTCGGGTCGGCCCATATCTACTATAATGATTAATGAGGCAAATAGTATGGCAGATACAGCTATGATTTCTGCAATGCGGGTCAAGGGAGTACTCCATCTCACATTGGCCAATCTGAAAATGGCAGTAACTAAAGAGCCCACTAAACTGATCGCCACAAAAAAAACAAAATTAGATATATAAATACCCCATGAAACATAATCCCGCATATGGGTTACACTCAAACCATATCTCAATTGTCGATAGTAGGCGAAAGCTCCTATCAGACATAACAGTATTAGTACACCTGTCCAGATCTGGCCTAATCTACCAAACTTTCTCGGTAGAAGATCGGAGATGACCTGGTCGTCTGATAAATGACTTAAATGACTCACAATAGGAAGTTTTAATTAATTAATATTATTTATCGGAGGTCGGAAGTCCTGATTCAAAGGGAAAATTCCTGTTGACAGGAGGGAGATAATAAACACTGGGTTTAGTACCAAGATCTTCCATTAACCTATAGCCCGCTTTGTCCTTAACTAATTCACTGAATTTAAATGTTTCTGCACCATTGGAAACGGAATCTTCATTCATATCACCAAAGAAGAATACACCATTGGGACAAGCTGTTACACAATGAGGTAGTTCACCGATTCTGGCCATATCCGGACAAAAATCACATTTGCCAACAGTACCTTTTTTTTGAGGTGTACTGGTCTCACAGGAATAAGGTTGGTTAGCAATTTCTAAAGGTATATCAGGTTCACTCCAGTTAAATACCCTGGTTGAATAAGGACACGCTGCCATACAAAATCTACATCCAATGCACCGGTCACTGTCGATCAGTACGATTCCATCTTCACGTTTAAATGTAGCATCTACCGGGCATACTTTTACACAAGGTGGTTCATCACAATGCATACAGGTACTTGGCTGCCAGTACGGTGAAGTCAGATCGCTGTCCTGCATACTAAGTACTTTTATCCAGTTTTGATCTTTGGGCAGATGATGCATATGATCACAGGCAGATTGGCAATTTTTTACGTTTTTACATCGTGCCAGATCGATGACCATTACAAATTTTTTTCCTGCTATACCTTTTCTTTCTTCTGCATTGGATGGAGCTGGCAAATGTGGAACGGGTTTGAGAAATGCCTGATCTATTTCTATGATGTCGCCATCAACAGATAATAGTTTTACCATTTTACCGGAAGGTTTGATCTCGCCGGAATCTTCATTAAATGGATTCTCTGTGCAGGCTGCTGCCAGCGTAGTCAGTAAACTACCTGTAATAAATGCACGCCGGCTTTCATGGATTGTATTCATAAATTTTTATTTCTTTATCCAATGATGAATATCTTCAGATCTTATCTTTTGTTTGTTTATTACGATCGCCCGGGGATCTATCTCTACTAATGATCCATCTTCTGTCAGCATTTGTTGTGATTTTTTTTTGATGGGTTTTTTAAACGTTGCTCTTCCTGCAAAAGCTAAAACACCGGTAAACCCTATGGCCAATATACCTTTGGACCATTGTATAAGGTGTTGACGGTATTGTTTAATCTCTATA
The DNA here is from genome assembly GCA_040007895.1 of Saprospiraceae bacterium. Classification (GTDB taxonomy): domain Bacteria; phylum Bacteroidota; class Bacteroidia; order Chitinophagales; family Saprospiraceae; genus JADJLQ01. The sequence goes on from JBDTUE010000169.1 coordinate 5,097, forward strand.
TTTTTCATTGAATTCAATTAGATGGTATTCCTATCAGGTTGATAACCTGTTCGGCATGTGATAGAATATGAATTAAAAATTTTCGGGAATCCTGTGCAACTAGGATCCGAGTCTATTTGAGCGTCCTTATATAATTCACGATGCTCCAGATATCTTCTTTATCTGTGATTTTTTTGCTAAAACTAGGCATATCCTCACGTCCAGTGGATGTCTTGTAAAAGAGGGATCCATCGGATTGACTTTGTGCTCCAGCAGTGGTAAAATCTCCTGGTTCAGTTTTTAAAGTTGAAGCTTTAGGCCCATCTCCCAATCCTTTTGTGCCGTGACAGGATTTGCAATGCTGACCCCATAAAACTTTTCCCGCTGCAATTGATTCGGTGTTAGAGGCAACCGGGTTTTTCATGGATTTATAATTATCTGGTACCGGCCAGGGTTTGCCGGAACTAAATGACATTATGAATAAGGCCATTAGGAGTAAGGAAGTCAACAAATTACTTTTTTTCATGATTAAAATTTGATTGAATGAAGCCATAAAAGTATTTCCTCCAAATTATACCATAACTGATTTTCGTCAGTTTTGATTCCAATTGCAATCAATTTAAATGCTATCCCCGATCATGAAGAGACATACGGTGCAACTCTACATTTACTACTTCAAATTGATTTTAAAGAATAAATAAAACTTATGAAAAAAGAGAGGTTATTTAAAGAAATCACATTAATTATCATGGTGGTCCTGGTTATGGGTGGCTTTGATCAATGTGTCAAAGACGGCGTTAATGTCGGCAAATTGGATAGATCCTTTAAAGGTGTTCCGGATTCCACTCATTTCTCTCCATTCTATGACATTACAACAGTGTCATCTGGTGATATTACTCCAGACGTGAATGATAAAATTGAAACAAAAGGTGTACAATCATTGATCAAAGAATATTGTGGTGTAAGCACTTGTCATGGTGGGCCTATCGATCCCAAATTGTCCACGTATGCTGAAATCAGAAAGTATACCGTTGCGGGAAGTCCTGAACAGAGTAAATTATGGAATCTCATCACTACGAATGATCTGGATGAAGCCATGCCTCCAATTCATGCAGGGCATGAATTATCTATCACCGATAAAACCATTTTATACAATTGGATAAAGAATGGCGCTAAAGAGATACCGGGGCTTGAAGATTTTCGTCCTTCAGCGATTCAACTGATTTCGAATGGTTGTACTTCAGGCAATTGCCACAGTGTGGCTACAGCGACAGGATCTTGGGCTAAAAAAGGATTGATTCCAGGTTTAACCGCGGCTGACACTAGCACATTCACTCTAATCAGGACAAGTGGATTAACTTATTATACCACATTGACTAATACTGTACTGAGAAACCAGGTATGGAATGCATATAAAGATAGTGTGCGAAGGTTTTATTTAGATACATTGGCCAATGCTTCCTGGAGACCTTATAAAACATTTTCTACTCCTGTAGTATTATCCAGTGTAAGAGGGTCATTGAGTTCCTACGACGATATCCTGTTAGATATTTGGTATCCAAAGAGTATCCGTAGTTTAGGTACGGTTACTTATATCTCTTCGGACGGCAGTAAATTTTATGTAAGAGGTAATCCTTTAAATGCAACTAGTTCGTTGATTACAAGAATCGATTCAACCCTGCTCTTAGCCAATCCTGCTACCGGAGTTTTTGCTTCCAGTCACCAGGGAGATATGGCCTATGGAGACGGGGGAATCAATGCTTCTGAGATAGCATTAATCAAAGCATGGTACTTCACTGATCCTAATATTCCTGCTGTATGGAAGTACGGTATTAATAATGCTGGAATTTTTAAATACAGGAAGTCAGGTAATATTATCAAATCCAAATAATAAAAATTATATGAAGAAATTAATTGTAAACTCATTTATACTGGCCTTGTTTGCCATGGTATACTTTTCTTCTTGTTATAATAATAAAGAGGATATTACCATTCTTCCTAAAGTCTCTTTCCTGGGTGAGGTGGTGCCCATCATGACTTCAGGAGGATGTGGATGTCACAACAATGCCCAATCCAATAGTGTCAATAATAATGCAATTCCTTTTACACATTTTGATACCATCCGGGATGGAGCCACTATTATCAGGATAAATAAAACCGTTGATTATGGTACTATCATAGCCAGGGTTGATACGTTGAGACAATGGGCTAATGGGACTATCGGGCATCCAGGTGGAGGAGTTGTAACGCTTACTGAAAATCAACGCGAAATTATTAAGAACTGGATTGCGCAGGGTCCGCCGTATGATGGAGGAGGGGCAGCTTGTGATGTGAGTGGTAGTATTACGTTTACTAAAGACATCACACCGATATATCAGTCTACCTGCAGATCATCAGGATGTCATGGAGGTCGCGGCCCGGTCCTGGATTATACAAGGTTAGTAACAAATAAATCAGTCCTTTCAACGATGATGGCAAGCGGTGGTACCAGTGGTCACCCTGGTGGAAAGATAGGATTGACTTCGTGTACTATTGATAAGTTCAAAAGCTGGATTAGTGCAGGACAACCTAAATGAGATGATTCAAACAAAAAGAAAATATAGTTGTACTTCAAAACAAATATGGTTATGAAAAAATATTATTGTCTGATTTTAATTCTTTTTCTCCTTGAAATAAAAACAAATGCACAGGAAACGAATCCTGTTGACTCAATACAAGATGTGCAGGATGCCATCAAACCTAAATTCGCTAAGAATACATTTCTATCCAGTAGTATTATTAATATGAATAGTACTGAAATAGTACCCAAGTCAAATCTTCAGTTTCAAGTAGCCCACCACTTTGGAATTGCATGGAACAAGGATGCTAAGACCGGTCAAAACCTGGCTCAACTGCTTGGATTGAATTCAGGAGTTGCTAAAACGTATCTTTCCCTGGATTATTCCCTTTCCAATCGTACAAACGTAGGGATAGCTTTTGCCGGGAACCTCGCCTTCGAAGGCTGGATAAAACTAAAATTATTGCGACAACAAACCGGATCCAAAAACATACCGGTATCTGTATCGTGGATATCGCTGGCCAATGCAAATGCATTGGAAGATGCTACCAATGATGAGAACCCTGAATACGTAGCATGGAATAAATTTTCTTTTCTCCATCAATTACTCATTGCAAGGAAAATAAGCCCTAAAATATCTATTCAGGTTATGCCTGCTATAGTACATTACAATATCATCCCATATGGAATAAATAATAGCAACAATATTTTTTCCATTGGAATAGGAGGAAAATACCAGGTCACTCAAAATATGGCACTTACGCTGGAATACAGTCGCCAGCTCAATATGTATGAAGATGTACTGGACAATTCAGGAAGTATTTCAAACTATACTCCTGACTTATTGGCCATAGGTATGGAAGTCAATACCGGTGGTCATGAATTTCAATTTTTTATTGGTAACACGACCAGTGCTTCCAATATAGAACAACTGTCGAGAAACACCAATTTCATTAAAGACGGAAAATTCGCTATGGGTTTCCGGTTAAACAGAAGCTTTTTCCTTGGGAAAGATTAATATTCATTAATACTAAAAATGCGCTGACGAAAATCAGTTTCCGGTGATATTCTCATCATTAAACGTAAGCGTAAACAAGTTCATTTTTGCCTTATAAATTAAATTGATCAATGAAAAGAATAAAAAAGATTCTTTGCCCGGTTGACTTCTCCGAACTATCGGATGAAGCTCTCGAAATGGCAATTCAATTAGGAGAAAAGAATTCTTCAGTTCTTCAGCTCCTGTATGTATTGCCAAGACCAAATTATTATGATTGGACCTTGGCCGGCATGCAAAATGTAGTATTGGATAATTATTTTGAAAAAACGAAAAAGGAAACCGAAGTTAAGATGAAAGCATTGGCAGAATTGCTGGTGAAAGAACATCCTTTCCTTGAAGTAAAAGTGGAGGTCAGTGATCAAATGGATCCGGCGATGACGATTATCAATAAGGCAAAAGAAATAAAATCCGACCTTATCGTGATGGGATCACACGGTAGAAAAGGGATGAACCGGATATTGATGGGCAGCGTCGCAGAGTCCATTCTAAGACAAGCGCCGTGCGCTGTATTGATTTATAAAAGCAAACAATCTTCCAAAAAA
>JBDTUE010000170.1:0-9134 GCA_040007895.1 Saprospiraceae bacterium
TTATTTAAAAAATTTATGCTTACAGGTTTATCTTCACCGGCATCGGGCAGTAATCCGGATAATACTAACCAATTGACCCAGTTACTAGCGGGATCATAGTCGATGAGATTTGCTTCATACCAGTCGGCTCCCCTAAGCCAGTTAACTTTTAAAGTATGAATCAAAAACTGGGCGCATGCATTCCTCAATGGATATGGCAGGAATCCTGTTCTGGCCAACGATTTCATAGCTGCATCTATCAAAGGAATACCAAGTCTCCCTTCTTTCCAGATTTTAAACAAGTATTTTTCTTCAGGGTTTGTTTCACTAATTTTTTGGGTGATCCCTCCCCGTTGAAAAATGCGGTCGCCATATTTCTTGGCGATCAACCGGCAATGATCTCTTCTCAATAATTCTGTGATAAGACTTTGTGTGCTTTCAGTGGAGCCGCGGATTGATTCATAGGATTTTATTTCGTGATAAACGGCTTTAGGAGACACACAGCCTATTGACAACCATGGGCTAAGCATGGAAGAGTACAACGGATCAGATATCGTGTTGTCTTTACTCCTGTATTTTTTTAAACCCTCACCGGCCCAGATATATTCCTTCATTCGTTTGAGCCCTTCCTCTTCACCCCCTTTAATCATCGTCTCATCTTCCTGGATATTTTCATCGTAACCCAATTGCTCAAGTGTAGGGATTATTCCAGGATCAAAAGACTGCATGATAGGGCTTATAGAATCCGGCATTGGAAGTACGGCACGCACCGGAATAATGCGCTCTAATTCTTTTCTGAAAGCTGAAAAATTGTCCGGAGTGTGGGTGACTGGAAATGGTAAGTCCTGGGTATAATAAAGCATTTTACCTCGGGTGAACCGCATTTCTTGCCCGATAGTCCATAGGTTTTGTTCGAGAGAATCCTGAACATGGACTTCATCTCTGGTACGCTCCCGGTTACAAAACACCATATAAGATTTAAATTCCCTGGCCAGGTCAAAAATCACTTGTTCCGGATGACCTATACGGACGATTAAATCACTGCCCATCTCGCGCCAGGTAAGGCGCAGCGCTTCAATAGCTTCTATTAAAAACTTCGCTCTGCGAGCATGTACTCTTTTATTTCCAAATCTTGATTTGCCCTCAAAAAGACGCGGATCAAAGACATAAACCGGTATAACTTCATTATTCCAGCGGATAGCTTCGTACAGTGCTTCATTGTCATGTACTCTCAAATCCAACCTATACCAAAGTAATGAACTGTTTTTCATAGACTCTTTACAACATCCTGTGGTTACCTTTGCAAAAATAAGCTAAGATGAAATACATTCAGATTATACTTTTATTGATTTTACTTTTGCCGTTGACCGAATGTACCACTAAGTACGAGCTTGAAAAATCAGTCACCACACTTCAGTCTCAATTATTGGCACTTCATGACTCTACGATGAATCAATACGCAGTCGCAATAAATTTAATAGATCAGCTAAAAAAAATAGATGCAGACACAATGACGATTACATCTATCGATAGCATCCGGACTGAGCTTGACGGATCTAATATCTATATGACAGATTGGATGGCCAATTACCAGCAACCAGAGACTAAAGACAGTGCTGCATGGATATATCTTAGCAAACAAATGGAATTGCTTGAAAAACTAGCCCTTCATCAAAAACAAAATATTAACCAGGGAACGATCCTTCTCCAACAAAACCCAAAAAAATGAGATTCGTATTTTATATCATAGCCGGATTTATATTTCTTTATTCTTGCAAGTCAAAACCGACGACTTTACCCAAACTTGGTGAAATGGATATCCAAAACGGGGATACCATTTTTCACCAGATTCCTTCCTTTGCGTTTACCGATCAATATGGTGATACCATTTCTGAAAAGACAGTAGCCGGCAAAATCTATGTGACCGATTTTTTCTTTACAAAGTGTCCAACCATTTGTCCAAAAATGTCCAAACAAATGTTGCGGCTTCATGAAAAATATTCCGGTGAAAAAAATATGATGCTCATCTCCCATTCAATCGATTCAAAATACGATACGACCATTACTTTGAAAAAATATGCTGAAAAATTAGGTGTAGGTAATTCACGGTTTTGGCATTTCCTTCATATTCCAAAGGATGAACTCAATGCTATCGCCAGGGAATACCTTGCTTCTGTACAAAAAGATACGTTGACGGCTGGTGGTTTTACCCATACCGGACATTTTATATTGCTAGATGGCGAACGACATATCCGCTCATTTTGCGACGGTACTAAACCTGAGGAAGTAGACAGATTGATGACTGACATAGACCTACTATTACGTGAAAAATCTAACTAGGACTATTCAATTTATTAAGGACTCTTTCTCTGAAAGATTAAAAATTTCATTCACTACGCTTCTATTCATTTTGGGAGGTATGATGACCTTTTTTGCCTGCAATCTCAATGAAGGAAAACGGACTTATGAAATGACTTGTGGCAATTGTCACATGGATGGAGGTCAGGGCCTGGTAAAATTAATACCTGGGTTTAAAGATTCCTCATTTCAAACGAACCGGACAGAGATGATCTGCAAGGTTATAAAAGGAATCAATGACAGCATTAAAGGGGATTTTATGCCTTCGTATGAATTTATGAATGATGCTCAGATTTCTAATATCCTCAATTATATTCAGAGATTAAAAAGTTTTAAGGCTCCTGCTTTTACGGATAAAGAAGTGGTAACTGCCAGGGAACATTGCAAGTAGAAATACATCAGGCTGTTAATTAAAAATCCGTTACAAAACAAATGGTACCTCGTACCTTTTGCGACCCGAATTTGAAAATCAGAATTGGTTTTTTATTTATGTTTCATCTTCTGGGTACCGGGAGGATAAGAGATGTAGTAAAATAAAAAATACCTGATTAAAATGGTTTAATCATTGACTGTTTTACTATTGACAGGCTTGTCTTTCCTTTCATTACCTAGCTTGTCATATTCTAGTTAAATTTGCCGCTAAATTTCTATACATGCATTCTCCTCAGACTAAATTTGAAAGAGTAAATACCATCGTTTATCCGGACTCTATCCAGGCTTCTAAAGCAGTTGCAGATGAAATAGTAAGCCTTATAAAATCAAAAGCAGCCATCCATGAAGATTGTGTACTGGGCCTTGCTACCGGATCTACCCCACTTCATCTATATAAGGAATTGATTCGATTACATAAAGAAGAAGGATTGAGTTTTGCCAATGTAGTGACTTTCAATCTGGACGAATACTATCCTGTAGATCCTGGAGCTTTACAAAGCTATGTCAGGTTCATGCATGAAAATTTATTTGATCATATCGATATTCCAAAAAGTCAAATTCATATTCCTAATGGTACTTTAGCAAAAGCTGATGTACCTGCATTTTGTGCCAAATATGAAAGGAAGATTGCCTCATATGGCGGCATTGATCTTCAAATACTCGGTATAGGCCGGAGTGGACATATCGGGTTTAATGAGCCCGGTTCAGGAGCCAACTCACTCACCAGGTTGATTTCATTGGATTTCATGACAGTATTGGATGCAGCCAGTGAGTTTTTTGGAGAAGAGAATGTTCCGAAAAATGCAATTACTATGGGGATCAAAACCATATTATCTGCAAAACGGATCGTCTTGATGGGTTGGGGTGAAGGCAAATCTAAGATCATTCAAAAAGCTATTGAGACTCCAATCAATGACGGACTACCTGCGACCTATCTCCAGGGACATCCCAATACATCATTTATACTTGATGAAGCTGCTGCCAGTGGCCTCACCCGGATCAAAACTCCATGGCTTGTCGATGCATGTGTTTGGGATAAACCATTAATAAAGAAAGCAGTCATCTGGCTTTCATCTAAAATTCAAAAACCTATCCTGAAACTTACAAACAGGGATTATGCAGAATATGGAATGGGTGATATCATTACAGCCTCTGGTAACGCCTATACTATAAATATCGAAGTATTCAACGAATTGCAGCATACGATTACCGGATGGCCAGGTGGCAAACCAAATGCAGATGATACCCATAGACCCGAAAGAGCCGAACCAGCGCAAAAACGCGTAATCATTTTTTCACCTCATCCCGATGATGACGTAATCTCTATGGGTGGCACATTTATCCGGCTTGTAGATCAGGGACACGAAGTACATGTGGCGTATCAGACCAGTGGTAATATTGCCGTATTCGATGAAGATGTAATCAGGTTTGCTGATTTTATCCGCGACTTCCACGATACATTCAAACTCGATAAAGAAAGAGCTAATACCATGTATCATGAGATCCAGGACCAGTTGCATAGTAAAAAGCCAGGGCAGATTGACACTCGTGAAGTTCAGATGATAAAAGGACTGATACGAAGGGCAGAAGCAAAAGCAGGGTGCAGGTATGTTGGCATTTCTGATGAACATGCCCATTTCCTTGATTTACCGTTTTATGAAACCGGATTAGTAAAGAAAAAACCATTGGGTCCTGAAGATATTCGAATTACGAAAGATCTGCTTATGGACATCAAACCACAACAGGTATATGCGGCCGGAGATCTGAGTGATCCCCATGGTACACACAGAGTTTGTCTGCATGCGGTCATTCAATCATTGAAGGAATTGAAACGGGATAAAGTATCCTGGATCGATGATTGCTGGCTCTGGTTATACCGCGGAGCATGGCAGGAATGGGAGATGGAAAATATAGATATGGCCATACCTATTTCACCGGAAGAATTGATGCGTAAACGAAAAGCTATCTTCAAACATCAATCTCAAAAAGACAGACCGTTATTTCCAGGGTCCGATGCGCGCGAATTCTGGCAACGGGCTGAAGACCGCAACCGTGGCACTGCCATAGCTTATAATCAACTTGGTCTTGCTGAATATGAGGCTATTGAAGCTTTTAAAAGATATTTTTATTAATGGTAAGCAGGATGAATATAAAAAGCTTTTTAACATGGGTTCTAGTCACCTTCTGCTCTCAATTTTTATTCAGTCAGGTCAAGGTCAATCTCACTTCAAGGATAGAATTGACCTTCCCCCAGTCACCGGAGGCTTTCGATACGCTAGGTCAAAGAGTGTACAATTACCAGGATGAATATGGATATTATGCCTGCATAATAAGGACTCAGGCAGTGCCGCCTGATAAAAAGGTAATGGATCTCAAAGCATTTTACTCAAACATATATAAATCGTTAGCACTACCCGGGGAGCAATGTCAACTTATTAAACAAACTGACCTTATGCTTGCCGGGGTGATGGGTGCAGAATTTTATGCCACTTGTAAGGAAGATCCTGAATTTCCAGAGATCCGATACAAGAGGTTGATATTGTTTGAAAATGATTTATATGTTTTGGATTTTTGGACCACCAAAGCTCATTTAGCCAGAGCGGAGGAGGATAAATCAAAATTTTTAAATTCTTTTGTATTACACCCAGACACAGACATTGCAATCTTACCCCCTGCTATATCGACTCCTAATCATGCAGGAAACGATCGCTGGATACCCTGGGCTATTGCCGGGGCAACCATAGTACTGATATTGGGTTTAATCTATTTTACAAAAAAGCAAAAGAAATCGTTAAAGAAATCAAGTAAATAGCTTTCCCTTCTAATATTATTAATTTTGCAGCCTTATTAAAATTTTCCATGAAATATATCCTGGCCATACTTTGTATTCTTTTGTTAAACGGAGCTTGCAAACAAAACAAGCAAAATCTTATCATTACTAATAATGGTATCACCCGATACCGAATTATCTATTCTGCCAATGCTTCGGATAGCTTAAAAGAAGCTATTAATGCTTTTAAAAACAGTTTGAAATTAATGACCGAAGTAGAACTGTCCTCTTTTGCAGATATTGTAGGTACTTCAGATGAAGAAATCCTCATTGGCAAAAGTAACAGATTGAATAAATACGAAAATTCCATTCCCTATAAAGAATTAGGTAGTACCGGGTATTTTACCAAGACGGCAGACAAAAAATGGATCATTACAGGTAATACGACTACGGCCATTTTCAATGCGTTATATGATATTATCAACCGACTTGGATCCTTAAAATTGACAGAAGGAATGACACAATATAGCTCCAGAAAAAACCTGGCAATACTCAGTGACCCCGGCACGAAGATCATACCCTCCTTCAATTTCAGGCAAACGCTCAATCCTCAGTCTTCCAATGCGGAATACAGGAACTGGAATAAAATCAATGTGGATAATGAAAAAGATTGGGGTACCTGGGGCTATTCGTTGGAGCGGATATTAGCGGCACCTTCATATTTTAAAACACATCCTGAGTATTATGCACAGATTGGTAATGATCGAAGCCCAAATCAGATAAACTTTAGTGACACATCCTCTGAAATAGCTCTGAGAAAAAATTTAGATGTTTGGTCTATGGCCAAAGGCCGTGCTCTCTATTGGTCTATCAGTCCTTATCCCAATCATATCGTAAGTGAAGACGCCAAAACGCTTAATACCATAAAAGAAACAGGAAGTGCTGCCGGAGCACCTTTGAAAGTCGCTAATGCAGTGGCGTTGCTGAATAAAGAAAAAATATATTCGGTTTGGTTAGATGGCCCTTACAGGAAGGCCTGTACGACCTTTTCATTAGAGCCTAATGTCATGCTCGTCCTCGATACAAAAGATACAGACCACGGAGTTTCTTTGGGAGAAGGGAATGCAAATGAAACATTCAGAAAAGATCTTTCCGACTGGAAAAAAATCACTTCTAATATTGCAGTTTATCTTCATTTGACGAACGAAGAAAACTATCTTATGCCCTTCCCCAATCTTCATGCGCTTCAGAAAACACTTCATTACCTTCATGATCAGGGAGTAGAAAAAGTCATTTTGGGGGGTGATTCAGGTTCAGGCACTTCCTTTTCGGATCTCAAATTTTATGTCGCTTCTAACCTGGCTTATAATGTAAATGAAAATGTGGATTCTTTAATATGGAAGTATTGTGACTTTTCTTATGGTAAAGCTGCAAGCTCAATGAATGGATATATTCAGGCCCTGGAAAGATCCATCCAGAGTAGCAAATCTAAACTTGCCTATAATGCTGAACCTTCAAGTGCATACCGGTCCTGGTTGACACCAGCGATCATCAATCAATTATATACCTATTTCAACAATATAATTACATTAACTCAAAACGATTCTGAGTTAAGAGAAAAAATCGAAAAAGAAAGATTGGGATTGATTTATACGCAATTAGAAGTAGCAAAGTGTATGGGGACCAAAACGTTCGGTTATTTCATGAATGTTGGTGCTCTCCGGTCACAGCTGGTCAAAGCAGATCAACCTACGGGACAAGCCAAAAAAGAAATAGAATTAGCCACTCAAAAAGCTCAATGGAGATCAATCCAGGGTATGAAAGATTTATTAGGCCAATTCGCGACCTCCTGTGAGACTATTGGCATCAAAACAATAGATAGTAAAGGTACTACACCTCAACAATTCAAAGACCTTACGCTTAAATTTCTGGATCAATCTGTAGAGATGCATCTGGGTTTTAAAAAAGGAGAATTAACATTCAATACATCTCCTGATCCTGAATTTGCCGATGGCGATCCATCAGTCCTGGAAGATGGATTGTATGGTATAGAAGAATCTCCAAAAACGAATTGGTTAGCTCTGAAAGGTGGTGAAGGTGAAGTCACCTGGGATTATGGCAAAGACACAACAATTTCATCTTTAAGCGTCAGATTTTTACAAAGCCTGGCAGCACGAGCCTGGATTCCAACTTCAGCGACTTGCCTGGTATCTAATGATGGCAAATCATTTACCGAAGTTAAAAAATCAGCTATTTCTTCTTCTAATGCATCCTCATTGATCGTATCTCAAAATTTTAATTTTGGAAAAAAGTCAATCCGGTTTATTAAGCTAAAAACAAGTTCGAAAGCAACATGTCCTGCTGATCATCCTTTAAGCGGGGATCCTGCAGTCGTATTATTGGATGAATTCGTGGTAAAGTAAGTCTGTTCTATAAGTATTTTGAGTTCGGGAACTCAATTTAATTTTATGCAGGAATACCTAAAATGAATAGGAAAAGATTTTTATCTTTGCCGCTCTTACAAAATAAGGGAGTTTAGCTCAGCTGGTTTAGAGCATCTGCCTTACAAGCAGAGGGTCGGCGGTTCGATCCCGTCAACTCCCACTAGAAGCCTCGAATTTTCGGGGCTTTTGTATTTTATGCACCATTTCGTTTATATTATTTTATCAAACCTTTATCAGCCAAATAGGTTTAATTAAATAAAACATCATCCATGGAAGAAAAATATATCATTCCCCCTCAGACACGAATAGGTCATGTTCATTTAAAAGTATCAGACTTACAGCGGTCGCTTGATTTCTATTGCGACTTACTTGGCTTTGAGGTGACGGTCATGTATGGAGATCAGGCAGCGTTTATTTCCGCCGGTGGTTATCATCATCACATTGGACTAAATACCTGGTACAGTAAAGGTCTACCTCCAACACCTACTAATAGCGTCGGTTTGTATCACACAGCCATTTTGTATCCGACCAGGAAAGATCTTGCGATTATTTATGACCGCTTGCGTAGAGCTTATTATCCTTTGACAGGAGCTAGCGATCATGGAGTTTCTGAAGCTTTGTACTTAAATGATCCTGATGAAAACGGGGTGGAATTATACTGGGACAGGCCTAAAGAATTATGGCCTTTAAAACCAGATAACTCCATTGAAATGTATACTAAAGTCCTGGACTTGGAAGGTTTATTAAAAGAATTGGATTAAGCTTAAGTAAAAGAAATAAGCTTTCCTATTCTAAATAGCTTGTTACGATAAGTCATAGAGCCTTTGAATAAAACAGAGTGTATCACTCCCGAAGGGATTCTTTTGCCAAACATCTTCTGTTTTTAGTAAAAAAAGATTGGACACCTTCATCGAAATAAATTTCGATGCACATAACCTTCTTTTATTCCCCCTACTATTAATTTATATCAAACTGGTCTCCCTGTAATCTTAATTATGTACCGAATGCACCGATTAAAAAAGAAATCAACAAGTATTATTAAAAAATTCAAGTTTTGGTGGAAAAAACACGGCGATAATTTTACGGGAATATCATTGACAATACAGGGGTGGTTTAGCACATTGGGGGTGTCTTTCCAAAGGATCCCTTCG